>JBKHBA010000117.1:0-7626 GCA_046542595.1 Bacteroidales bacterium
GATGATTGGTATGTCAGCTGACAGCAACAGGGTGAATCTTATTACCGAGATTGTCAGGAGAAAGAAAAAAATGTCATACGGGGTGGTAAGCACAAGCTCTGTTACACATGCCACACCGGCATCCTTTGTTGCTCATAATATAAGCAGGAACGATTATGAAGGCATCGCGCTTGATTTTGTAAGGAATAAGCCGGATGTATTTATAGGAGGTGGTAAAGATGATTTTAATAAGAGAAAAGATCAGCGCAACCTGATCAGGGTGCTGGAAAAAGATGGCTACCAGGTTGTTTTTAATATGGATGATCTTCTTGAAGCTGATGCGGAGAGGGTGGCTGGACTGATGGCTGATGGGCATATGCCGGCTTTAGCCGAGGACAGGGGTGATATGTTGCCAAAGGCAACAGGAAAAGCTATTGAATTGCTCAATCGCAACCGTAAAGGGTTTTTTCTGATGGTTGAAGGCTCACAGATAGACTGGGGTGGACATGCCAATGATACACAGTATGTACTTGAGGAAATGATAGATTTTGATAAGGCAGTGGGGGTGGCCCTGCAGTTTGCTGCCAGCGACCCAAACACACTTGTTCTTGTTACCTCCGATCATGAAACAGGGGGTATGGTGATTCAGGACGGCGAACTGAGAGAAGAGTCTGTGAGCGCGATTTTCGGAGTATCAGGCCATACAGGAGTTTTAGTGCCTGTCTTTGCTTTTGGTGCAGGGGCAGATATGTTTACAGGTGTTTATGAAAACACCGGCCTTTTTGATAAAATGATTGAAGCCCTCAGGTTGCGGTAAATAATTTATTCTGATATGGATATTATAATTTATCTCTTATGATTGCTGCTATAGTCAAACCCTTGTTTTTGCTTATGATTTTATGTCTGGGGTCCGGTTATATATCATATTCACAGGATCCTGAGATTCTTCCTGTTGAGTCTGATATGAAAATAAGCCTGCTCCTTGGTGAGATATCAGGCATGGCATACGAAGAGGATGATATATATGCACTGAATGACGGAGGTAACGGACCTTATATATTTCAGCTTGATATACATACGGGTAGAATAAAAGAAAAGTACAGGATAGATAATATACGTAATAAGGACTGGGAAGAACTTGCCATTTACAAGGGATACTTATATATAGGTGATTTTGGCAATAACAGGGGAAACAGGCGTGACCTGACCATACACAGGATAAGGATTGACAGCCTGGATTATGCTGAGCCGCCTGTTAGTTCAAGCGGTATCGGCTACAGCCAGCAAAAGAGTTTTAAACGGTCAAGGCATGATCACAGATGGGACTGTGAAGCAATGGTTGTATGCAATGATGGCATTTATTTGTTTTCCAAGAACTGGCAAAACCATGTTACCGAAATGTATGAAGTTAAGGAAGGTGAAATGAATAATCTGAGTCCCGCAGACTCATTTGATGCCGGCTTCCTGGTAACAGGTGCATACTATGATTCCCTGCATGATGGTCTGTACCTCTGCGGATATTATGATAATGAAACATACCTTTTGCATTTCAGGAATGCGGAAACAGTGAGATTTACAGATGATTACCGCAAGTATGTTATACCCGGACTAAAAAATACGCAGGTGGAATCTGTGTTCCGTAAGGGGGATTATCTCTACCTTGCCTCTGAACGAACCCTTAAGGCTCAGGCCATTTACAGGATACCGGTTTCAAAGCTGGAATAAAAAAATGAAAGAACCATTAGATACAGGAACTATGCTGCCCGTTATTGAACACTTTTATTCAATACAGGGTGAGGGTTATCATACTGGTAAGGCAGCTTACTTTGTCAGAATAGGCGGTTGTGATGTGGGTTGCAGCTGGTGCGATTCGAAATTTGCATGGAATGCGGCGGGAATGGAGATGACTTCCCTTGATGAGATAATTAAATCCGTGAAATTATCCGGGGCCGACTCGGTGGTTGTGACCGGCGGAGAACCGCTGATGTATAACCTCGATCCGCTGAGCGGGGAAATGGGAAAAATGAAAATTAAGACCTATCTTGAGACCTCCGGATCGCACAGGCTTACGGGTAAATGGGACTGGATATGCCTGTCGCCAAAAAAAAACCTTCCTCCGCTGGATAATATTTGTAAGCTGGCAGGGGAATTGAAGGTGATAATAGAGAATGAGGATGATTTTACCTGGGCGGAGAAATACAGGGCCAGGGTGTCCACTTTATGTAAATTATATCTTCAGCCTGAATGGAGCAGATATAAAAAGATAATGCCTGTACTGGTTGATTATATTAAAAACCACAAGGAATGGTCAATATCACTTCAGAGTCACAAATTTATGGGTATACCCTGAGAATCGGTCTCCTTTTATTATGCCTGTTTGCCTCATCTGTTCTTATGTCGCAGGAGCTGCATACAAGGTCAAACAGGGCGCTGACTGCATATAATGAAGGTAAGGAAGCCTATGATTTTATTAATTATAATAAAGCAGAGAAACTTCTGTTTGAAGCTATAAGTCACGATCCGGACTTTATTGAGGCCCATCTTCTGCTGGCCGAACTCTCAAAAGACCTTCGTGAGTTTGAACAGTCAAAACAAGCATATGCTGAGGTGATGAGAATAGACTCAGCATTCTTTCCCCCCGCATTATATGCTTATGGTGAAGTTGAGTTTATACTGGGTAACTATGCTGAAGCAAAAGCAAATTTACAGGCATACCTTGAAATGATGGAAGGAAGATCTTTGAATGCAGAAAAAGCAAGAAAATATATTGCTGACTGTGAGTATGCCCTGGAAGCCATGAAAAATCCTGTCGATTTTAATCCTGTCAACCTCGGAGATTCAATCAACACTACACATGACGAATACTGGCCGGCCATAACGGCAGATGATGAGATGCTTTTTTTTACAAGGCAGACGACCTTCAGGAGCAGTAATATGCGCAGTGAACAAAGGCAGGAAGATTTCTATTACAGTTACAGGGTAAATGGTGAGTGGTCCCTTGCATTAAATGCCGGGCAGCCCCTGAATACCATATATAATGAAGGTGCTCAAACACTCGATGCAGGTGGCAACTATATGTATTTCACTGCCTGTAACAGGAAAGAGGGAAAGGGTAGTTGTGATATTTATTATTCTGTAATATCAAACGGTCAATGGAAGAGGGGCATTAATATAGGTGGCCCTGTGAATACCAAGGCCTGGGAATCGCAGCCTTCACTTAGTCCGAATGGCAGGCAGCTGTACTTTGTGAGTAACCGTCCGGGCGGGTACGGGGGAATGGATATATGGGTCAGCACTATGGTAAAAGACGGAAAATGGTCTGAGCCTGTAAACCTGGGGGATAAAATAAATACCCCGGGGGATGAAATGTCACCGTTTATACATTTTGATAACCGGACTCTCTATTTTTCTTCCAACGGGAGGCCATGCATGGGAGGCTTTGATATTTTTATGTCAAGAATGGATAATGACAGTGTATGGTCTGAGCCTGAAAACCTGGGATATCCTATAAATACCCAGACAGATGAAATAGGACTGATAATTAACTCCTCAGGCAAGCTTGCATATTTTTCATCGGAGATAAGCCCCCGGAAGGGGAGGGATCTGTTTTCTTTTGAAGTGCCTGAGCAAATAAGGCCTGACCCGGTGTCATACCTTAAGGGCATTGTAAGGGATAAATTGACGGGCAAAAAGCTTAAAGCCTCTTATGAACTGGTAAACCTGAATACAGGAAGGGAAGAAGTTGCATCTCTGACAGGCAGTGGGGGTGACTTCCTGGTATGCCTGCCATCAGGATATAATTATGGCATTAATGTGAGCAGTCCGGGTTACCTGTTCTATTCTGAAAGCTTTATGTTACAGTCAGAGCACAGCTCCATTGAGCCATTCGAAAAAACAATATTGTTAAGCCCCATCCGGGCCGGACAACAAATGTCGCTGCATAATGTGTTTTTTGACCTTGATTCATGGACCCTGCGTGAAGAATCATTACCGGAGCTCGGTAACCTGCTTGGCCTTCTGGAGAACAACCCCGGACTGGTAGTTGAGATAGGAGGACATACGGATTCCACCGGTACTGAAGAGCATAATTATAATCTGTCCGAACAGCGCGCACGCGTAGTAAGGGATTACCTGGTCAATAAGGGAATAGATCCCGGCAGACTGAAATATAAAGGCTATGGTGAGAATGAGCCGCTATATGATAACAGTACTGAAGAAGGTATGCGAAAGAACAGGCGTACTGATATAAAAGTACTTGAGATAAAAAAATAAAAAAGAAAGAGCACAGTTAAAAAGTGCTCCTTCTCATTATTAGCAGACATATGCTAGTTCAGGTAGAATTATCAGATTGCGATTCTGGAAAGAATGCTATTAGATTTTTCGTTCTTAATAATCCCATGGTCAGGTATGGAAAAATAAATGCAGCTACCATTATCACCGTTTGGCTTTATCCAGTACCTTCCACCCATGCTTTCAATAAGCTTCTGGGTAAGGATAAACGAAACTGTTGTAAATGTATTCTGGTACCTGTTAATGTATTTACCCAGGTTTTTACAATTAAGAAGTTCACTGTTCCTTGTGTAACCATTGCCTGAATCAATGACGTAGTATTCAACCCTGTTCTTGTGTCTGATGTAACCAATTTTGATATAACCCGATTCCGTTGTCTCCAGGGCGTTGTAAAGAAGATTTTTTAAAACCCGATTAATCTTCTCCTTGTCAACGTAGATAAAATCATCCCCGGATCTCTCATCCATTATCAGTGTAACATTTTTCTTGTCAAAACGGCTCAATGAATTGTCCAGCTGGTCCAGGAGGTCCTTAAGCAAATCCTTCAGCCGTACCTTTGTGATTGTTGATCTCGGCACTTCGGAATCAATAAGTGCAGAGTCGAGGAAATTATCAAATAGTGTAATCAATTGATCGCATGAATTCATAATATGGTTGTTATACTCCCGGCGCTCCTCATCAGAGCATGTCTCATTATTACTCAGGAAGGTGAACGCTACTATTGAATTCATGTAAGTCCTTACTTCATGAGATAAGCCTGTTAATATTGAAGGACTACTCAACATATTGGTGTTTTGAGCAGGAGCTCTGTTATCTGACTTATCATTATCACCCTGCGGTGATTCCTTCTCTGTATTTTTTCCAAAAGCCATAAACATTCCTATCTGTAATTAGTTCTCATTATTAGCACGTCTTCTGTCTAGTCTATCTTCCTGAGCAATCTCCTGGCGTCCCTGCTGTGCCTGCTGTCTGAACCGGATATGCCCTCAAGTACTGGTCTGGCTTTATTATCCTGGCCTGTCTGGAGATAACAAATACCCAGGTAAAACTTTGCATCCTCAATAAAAAGGTTGTCATTATCCTCAACGACCTTGTTAAAAGAACCAATAGCCTCAGTATACTGCTCTATATGCATATGCGAAGTACCTTTCATATATTCAAGCTGCATATCTTCATCCACAATCATGTTAAACCACCTGATGGCTTCTGAATAATCGCCGGCCTGGTATAAGTCGGTGGCTTTCATATATGCCTCATCCATGTCAGCGGAAAGTGAACGTGACAGTGAAAGGGGTGTATATTCAGGTGAATATTTATCTGCATAGTCAGTATTACCAATGTCCCCTGTAAGGTATAAGCCTGCACTGCCCAGCAGCATCAGACCGGCAAATATAGCGGCATAACGGACAAGCTTTTTAGCCTTTCCTATACCGGCAGCAGCTGCTTTCCTGTGCCTTGTTTCGGCATTCATCAGTGTTTGCCTGAAAGCAATCGCTTCCTGGTTGGCTGTATATTTATTTACCTTTTTCCGTAATTCAAGCTCTTTCTGTAAGCCCGGATTACCCTCAAGCTCAGCCTCAAACCATTTCTTTTCAGCATTTTCCATTTTACCATCAAGGTATCTCTCGATAAAACGAGCGAACTCAATTTTTTTCATAATATATTATGTTTCAACGAATTAATAATCGTTTTCATATAAAACAGGTCATATGCCTGTCCATTCCATTTCCTCAGTGCAACAACTCAGTATACTGTTGAATTATTACCTGTATTACTACATTACTCTGCCTTTGTCTTTCAAATCCTTACCTGACAATATGCTTGCATAATTATCCGGCCACTTGCTACTGTGCGGTAACTGAAAAGCATTTTTATCAGTGTTTCCGGCAAAAGCAATAAAGCTCTTTATCATGACTGCAAAAAAGCATTTGCTTTTTACAGCGTAATCCTTTAGTCCTTCAGATTGCAGGGCTGCCATACCCTGGCCACTCTTTCCAGCTCCCCTGCCGCTGCAGGGATATCTTCTGCAGGACTGTGTAAAGAATGTCTTTTCTTAAAACTCTTCCTTCGGTAAATTACTAAATCTCAGGTTCAGTTACCGGGGGAATTTCTTCTCCTTTTCCGCCGTCGTCGTCGCCGCCGCGTACATGTATCATTTCTTCGTCTGAAAGTAAAAATTCACTAAAGTTCTCAAATTTCTCCTGGTTAAAAGTTTTCATTGTTTAATTTTTTAATTGGTTACACTATTGTTTAATTAATCGGATTTTAACACTGTCTTCTATATATACATGTCGGTTTTACCCCTTTTGTGACAAAAAAAAATCAAGTTTTTTTTCAGCTTGATCGTATGTGTCAAATATTCAGTGCAATACAACATGATTTTTTTTTGGCTTTTTTGCCTCAAATAATGATATTTGCTCTCCTTAAAGGCATTTTTTTAAAGATGAGATCAATATCCCGTAATATATTCATACTGCTTTTTTTAATATTGCATTCCGCTGCGGAAACAGGGGCATCCCCTGCTGTGCCGCAGGTACAGAATGATTCAATTATAAGCTTAAAGCTTGACAGCTTCAGGATAGCAATGACAAGTGGCAGCCCTGATGCAGGCTATTATTACGACCTGGTAAAGGAATACCTCCATTCAGGTATGATAAGCGACAGTATCCTGATATCGGATTCATATTATTACACAGGAACATACAAATATCTCAGACAATCATACGGTGAAGCAATTGCCCTGATAGAGGAATCGGTCCGTTACAGGCTTGAGACAGGCTGCACTGATGATATCTATTCCAAAGCCAGGACCAACCTCGGGCTTGCATATATGTATGCAGGTAATAACGAAAAGGCAAGGGAAAATCTCGAGACAGCCCTTTATCTGCGTGAAGAAGAATTCGGTAAGGAATCCCCGGCCCTGCTGAGAACACTGCTTAACCTTTCTGCAGTTTATATAGAGATGAATATGTACGGAAAAGCCCTTACAGTATCCCTCAGGGGCATACAGACAGCGGAGAAAAGCGCCGTGAACACGGACAGTGAAACTTTGTTAAAACTGTACTTTAATTCAAGTGTGGCCTATAAAAACCAGCTGGATTTCAGCCGTGCCAGGCGTAATTCCGAGATAGCCCTTTCACTTGTCGATCCACGTAAGACGGATAAAATTATGATCCTGAAAATTTATAATTCACTTGCCGTAACCAATGCCGAGCTGGGGAAAAGGGATGAGGCCAAAAAGTATTATCAGGAAGCCCTTGATATGATTGCCCGTGAAGGCCTTAATGGCAGAACAACGGAGGTCGTTTATGATAATTATGCATTTTACCTGCTGGAAGACGGAATTGTCCCCGAAGA
>JBKHBA010000118.1:0-7626 GCA_046542595.1 Bacteroidales bacterium
CAGTGGCTGCCATTGACAGGGGCAGTTCCATTGACACATCAATGGGTTTTACCCCTGTTGACGGATTGATAATGGGAACGCGCTCGGGTGAGGTTGATCCCGGTGTGCTTATATATATTGCTGATAAAGAGCATTTTAATGTACAGAATGTAAGTGATATGATAAATAAGGAGAGCGGTGTGCTTGGTATAAGCGGACTCTCATCAGATATGCGCGATCTGGAGATGGCGGCCAACGATGGTAATGAAAAAGCCATACTGGCACTTAATATGTATGCATATAAAGTCAAAAAATTTATCGGGTCATATGTTGCTGCATTGAATGGTCTGGATGTGCTTGTTTTTACAGGTGGAGTGGGAGAAAATGATTTTAACCTGAGGAAGATGATATGTTCGGATATGGAATACCTGGGACTTGAATTTGACATGGAGGTGAATCATAATAAGAAGGGAAAAGATCTTATTATCTCACGGCCGTCGTCAAAGGTGACCGTAATGACTATCACGACAGATGAAGAGTTTGTTATTGCATCTGATACAAAAGAGATAACAAGCGCTAAGTAATTATAGAAATAAACCCATTGAACCATGACCCTGAAAAAGTTAAGTGAACTACAAAAACTGCTTGAGAACAAAACAGTCAAGCGGCTGGTACTGGCCGCTGCCCACGACTCTCAATCGCTTGGAGCCGTGCTAAAGGCATATAAAGATAAGATTATCCAGCCTGTGCTGATAGGCGATGAAAAAGAGATAAGAAAAATAGCTGCAGAAGGAAAATATGATATAGAGGAGATAGAGATAATAGACGAAAGCTCTATAGAAAAAACATCTGAGATAGCTGTAAAGATGGTAAACAGGGGTGAGGCTGATGTGCTGATGAAAGGTAAGATAGGTACTTCCATCCTGCTTAAGCATGTGCTTAATAAGGAGTGGGGACTGAGAACAGGTAACCTGCTCTCACATATAGCTATCTTTGAGCTTGAGACATATCATAAACTGATTGCATTAACCGATGTGGCTATGAATATAGAACCCAGCCTCAAGGATAAGATATCCATTGTTAATAATTCTGTCCGCTGCCTGAACGGGCTGGGTGTTGAGAAACCCAAAGTTGCTGTGCTGGGAGCTGTTGAGATGGTTAATGAAAGTATGAAGGCAACCATGGATGCCGCACTCCTTTCCAAGATGAACCAGCGCGACCAGATAAAAAACTGTATTATTGATGGTCCACTGGCTTTTGATAATGCAATAAGCCTTGAATCTGCTATTCATAAAGGCATACGGTCTGAGGTTGCAGGTGATACAGACTTGCTGTTAATGCCTGATATTGAGGTTGGTAATGTGTTGTATAAATCAATGGTTTTCTTTGCAAGAGCCAAGGTTGCTTCCATAATCCTCGGTGCCACAGTGCCAATAGTGCTTACCTCACGGTCTGACAGTGAGCAGGCAAAATATGACAGCATATTGCTTGCTGCTGCTTCGGTAAAATAACTTCTTGTATGATAAAATCACTTGAACAACTGGCGGACATCGTAAAGGGCAGCAAGGTTAAACCCAGACTTGCCGTTACATGGGCGCAGGATGAGAATACTCTCTCTGCCGTGGAAAAAGCCGTAAGGGAAAATATGGTTGAAGCCTATCTTTATGGCGACAGGCAAATGATAGAAAAGGTCTGTGATAAACTGGGACTGGACAGCAGTCTTTTTGCCATCCGTCATGTGAACAATGAAATGACTGCGGCCGTCGAAACGGTGGAGATGGTAAAAACGGGAGAAGCCGATATACTGATGAAAGGACTGATAGGTACCGATAAATTTATCAGGGCAGTGCTGGACAAGGAAAAAGGTCTGATGAAACCGAAAGCTGTTTTAAGCTATGTGGCGGCCGTGGACATCCCTGCCTACCATAAGCTGCTGTTTATTACCGATACCGCAGTATTGCCTTTCCCGGACCTTGACCAGAAGGTGGCCATGGCCGAATATGCCATAGCCATGGCATGTAAATTCGGAATAGAAAAACCGAAAGTGGCACTTATAGGTGCATCTGAGAAGATGAGCAAGCATTTCCAGAATTCGGTTGATTATTCAATAATGTGCAAGATGGCTGAACGCGGACAGATAAGTCCATGTATAATGGACGGACCGCTGGATATCTTCCTGGCATGTGACAGGGAGAGCGTAAAGATAAAAGGAGTGAATACCCCTGTTAACGGTGATGCGGATATACTGCTTTTTCCCACACTGGAATCCTGCAATCCATTTTATAAGGGGCTGATGCTTTTCGGAGGAGGTGAACTCGCCGGTATGCTTATGGGAACAGAAGTGCCGGTAGTGCTTATGTCAAGAAGTGAAAGTGAAAAATCAAAATTTTATTGCATTGCCCTGTCATGCCTGATGGCTGGTAATGAAAGAAAAATATCATAATTTTTATACTGTATGGAGAAATTAATACTGGCTGTAAACCCGGGTTCAACATCAACCAAGTTCGGTCTGTATCGGGATGATGAAATTGTTTTTGTGGAATCTATCACTCACAGCTCAGATGAGCTGGCAGAATATAAGAAGATAAGCGAACAGTTTTCCTTCAGGAAAGAACTGATAATGAAAGAGCTGGATAAGAGAGATGTTGTGATCTCTGATATTAAAGCTGTTGTGGGCAGGGGCGGATTGCTGAAGCCAATAGAATCAGGTATATATGAAGTTAATGAGCTGATGAAAAAAGACCTGGCCAGCGGTGAAAGGGGTGAGCATGCAAGTAACCTCGGGGGATTGATTGCCGATGATATAGCACGGGAGATACCCGGATCGAAAGCTTTTATAGTCGATCCTGTTGTGGTGGATGAGATGCATGATGTGGCACGCCTGTCCGGGCATCCCCTGGTTCAGAGAAAATCAATATTTCATGCCCTCAATCAGAAAGCCGTTGCAAGGACATATGCAGAGTCGGTTAATAAGGAATATGAGGATCTTAAGCTTATCGTTGCCCATATGGGGGGCGGCATTAGCATAGGGGCCCATTTGAAAGGGAGGGTGGTTGATGTAAATAATGCCCTTAATGGTGAGGGACCCTTTTCGCCGGAGAGGGCAGGTTCATTGCCTGCCGGACAACTGGTACAACTCTGTTTCAGCGGCAAATATGATGAAGGAGAAATTATGAAGATGCTGACCGGCAAGGGTGGCATGGTGGCATACCTCGGTACAAACGATTTCCGGGAGATATGTAAAAGAGCCTCAGAGGGTGATGAAGAAGCCAGGCTGGTGCAGCAGGCATCATCATACCAGGTGGGGAAAGGTATAGCTGCAGCGGCAGCCGTGATGAAAGGAGAGGTGGATGCAATAATATTAACCGGCGGCATGGCTCATCAGCAGGCTCATACAGATTATATAAGGGAGATGGTGGGATTTATTGCTGAACTGATAATCTACCCGGGAGAGGATGAACTGAAGTCATTATCTCACAACGGGCTGCTGGCGCTTAATAACAGGGTGAAGATAAAGGAATATAAATAAACGGGCAGACCTGCTGAAAAATTATTTTCCGTGAATAATATGAATAAACATTTGATCGTCAGGTTTATAATAATGATATTTATTATTGCCTGCCTGTCAGAGATGGTATCATACGGACAGTATGCTGCGCAAAAGGAGACTAAACCTCCTCTTCGGGAAAGGATCTTTTACGGGGGAAGCTTTGGTCTGCAGTTTGGAACGATAGCAAATATTGAGGTATCTCCGGTTGTGGGTATCTGGCTCCTTCCCAGGTTTGCTGTGGCTGCCGGACCCAAATACCGCTATTATAAAGATCCCCTGGGCAAAACAGATATATACGGGGGCAGAAGCTTTGCCCGTTTTATGTTTATACAGGATCTGAGCCAGTTTATACCTGTGGGTATGAGAATGGGCTTTTATGTACATGGTGAGTACGAGGCTCTGAGCCTCAGGTCTGATTTCTGGAAGAGCAATTATAATGATGGCTCCCGGTTCTGGGAGCATACAACGCTGGCAGGACTGGGTATGAGCCAGTTGCTGGGAAGAAGATCGTCGGTTAATATTACCGTTATGTGGAGCCTGACAGAGTCTGAATACCAGATATATGATAACCCGGAGATAAGAATAGACTTTGTGTTCTGATTAATATTCACACGGCATCCATCTACCCCTTCCGGCTTATAAAGGGGGTTTTACCGACCCCTTATTTTGTCCATAAAGGTATAATATTCATTTTAAATATTTGAAGGCTTAATTAATTGGCAGATTAACTGTTAATCATTACTTTTGGCAACTTTATAGGCAAATTAAATAAGAATAAAATTATTAAATAAGGAAAACATTATGGTAATTGAGAAAGACAAGATGGTATCTCTTAAGTATGTATTGAGAGAAGGCGACAGTGAGGGTGGCATTGTGGAAGAAGTAAGCGGTGATAACCCACTGAAATTTCTTTATGGTGCCGGACAAATGCTTCCTCACTTTGAATCAAATATTGAAAACCTTTCAGAGGGTGATAAATTTGAGTTTAAGCTTAGCTCTGAAGAAGCATACGGCGAAAAGAGGGAAGAACTGGTTGTTGACCTGCCAATGTCAGTCTTTGAAGTAGACGGTAAAATTGATGATAAGCTGCTTACTGTAGGCAATCAGGTTCCCATGGCTGATGCCCAGGGCAGAAGGTTTATAGGTACAGTGGTTTCTCTGACCGATTCTTCAGTGAAAATGGACTTTAATCACCCCATGGCAGGTACAGGACTTCATTTCACAGGCGAAATACTGAATGTAAGGGAAGCCAGCCCGGAAGAGCTGAGCGCAAAGAATGATGAGGGTTGTACGAGCTGCGGAAGCCATGATGATTGCGGAGGCGAGTGCTGATACAGTTTTTTAACTTTTATGCTGTATAATATCCCCTGGTAATTTAACGGTGGATAATTATTCCTATTTTTAGGCGATCTTAAACTGAATTATTGTTTGGCTGGTCTATAATACTGATATGAGTTCCAAAAAAAGAAAATACCCCCTGTGGCTTAAGATTATATTCGGCATGATCCTGGGTGTGATATGGGGTTTGATTGCCGTTAATACTGGACTGGAAAATTTTACTGCCGACTGGGTTAAACCCTGGGGTACCATATTTATCAAACTGCTTAAGCTGATAGCGGTACCCCTGATTTTCGTCTCTCTGGTCAAAGGGATAACCAGCATTACCGATATTACCAAGCTTTCGAGGATAGGAGCCAAAACACTTGGGCTTTATATAGCATCAACGGTTATTTCCATTGTCTTCGGGCTGGTACTGGTTAACCTTGTTAAACCCGGACATACATTCAGCCAGGAGAAAAGGCAGGAATTCCAGCTTCAGTATGAGAATAATGTTGAAGAATCTGAAGATATTGCAGGACTGGTAAAAGAAAGACCGCCACTGGCTTTTTTCGAGGATATGGTTCCCGATAATGTAATTCAGGCTACCGGCGATAATGCAAATATGCTGCAGGTTATCTTCTTTTCACTATTGTTCTCCATTGCCATGATCCTCCTGGAAGCAGGCAAGGTAAGGGTGGTGAAGGATTTGTTTGACGGCCTGAATGATATAATACTTAAGATAGTTGACATTGTCATGCGCTTTGCCCCTATAGGTGTTTTTGCGCTGCTGTCGGCTCTGATTGCCGAATTCTCAGGCAATGCGCAGTTATTCGTTGCCCTGGGTAAATATGCCGCCCTGACTATTGTCGGGCTGCTGGTGATGATATTCGGATTATATCCTCTTTATGTATACCTGTTTACAAAAATCAGGGTAAGGGATTTCTATAAGCACCTTATACCTGTTCAGATGGTGGCTTTCTCCACCAGTTCAAGTGCGGCAACACTGCCGGTAACACTTAAACAGCTTACACAGAAACTCAGGGTTTCAAAGTCAGTGGCTAATTTTGTCCTGCCCGTAGGCGTAACTATCAATATGGACGGCTCATCGTTCTACCAGGCCGTGTCAGCAGTATTCATAGCCCAGGTTTTTGGTCTGGATCTGAACATTACCCAGCAGCTTACCATAATACTTACAGCAACTCTCGCCTCAATAGGTGCACCGGGCGTCCCGGGCGGAGCCGTGATCATGCTGGTAATAGTTCTGAGTTCAGTGGGCATACCGGCAGAGGGACTGGCTTTGATTATGGGAGTGGAAAGGCCCCTTGATATGATACGTACCGTTGCCAATGTAACGGGCGACTCGGCAGTGACTGGTATAGTGGCCTCTACCGAGAACGAGATAGGTATTGAAGAAGAATATGAAGATATTGATGACTAAATAAATAGCAGCTATGTGGAAGCGTATGCCTCTCTGGGCAAAGATTATTATAGGTATGGCACTGGGACTTGTCTGGGGTATGATAGCCAGCAGGACCGGCTTAACAGAGTTTACCATCGACTGGATACAGCCCTGGGGCACCATCTTCCTTAAATTACTTAAACTTATAGCAGTACCACTCATTTTTGTATCACTGGTAAAAGGTGTTTCAAGCCTGACAGATATATCAAAGCTATCAAGGATAGGTATTAAGACTATTGCATATTATATCTTGTCCACACTGATAGCCACTACTTTCGGATTATTCCTTGTGAACACTGTTAAGCCGGGTGATACATTCCCTGAAGAGAAGAGAGTGGAATATATGGCCAAATGGCAGGGGACCGTTGATGAAAGCCAGATGCTGGCCGAGGCCGCAGATAAATCGCCACTGAGTTTCATTGTGGATATTGTGCCGGATAATATTATCAGTGCAATGGGTGATAACTCAAAGATGCTCCAGATTATATTCTTTGCAATTCTTTTTGCTGTTGCTATGGTAATGCTTGACCAGAGCAAGGTAAAGACCGTGAGATATATCTTCGACGGGCTGAATGATATAATAATAAAAATCATAGAGCTGATAATGCTTTTCGCTCCCTATGGCGTTTTTGCCCTGCTGGCAGGTGTTGTAGTTGATTTTGCAGGGGATACGGATATTTTTGTTGCCCTTGGCAAATATTTCACAACCGTCGCTGTGGGACTCTTCCTGCTGATCATCCTTTTATACCCCGCTTACCTGAAGATATTTACAAAGGGAATACCAACCATGAAATTTCTGAGGGCCATATTACCCGCACAGATGGTGGCCTTCTCAACAAGCTCGAGTGCTGCCGCCCTGCCGGTTACCATGAGGCAGAATGTTGAAAAGATGGGTGTTTCCGAAGAAGTATCCGACTTTGTTCTCCCGGTAGGTGTAACCATTAATATGGATGCCACTGCCTTTTACCAGTCGGTTGCAGCCGTTTTTATTGCCCAGGTCTATGGCATTGACCTCAGTATTGCACAGCAGGTGACAATAGTAATGATGGCCACCATGTCGTCCATAGGATCTCCCGGCGTGCCCGGAGGAAGCATAGTGCTGGTAATAATGGTGCTTACCTCGGTCGGACTGCCCGTTGAAGGGCTGGCTCTTATCCTGGGTGTCGACAGGCCCCTTGATATGCTGAGGTCATCTGTTAACCTTACAGGCGATTCAGCTATCGCAAATATTATCCACTACGGCGAAGAGAAAAGAAATAATAAGCTGGCCGCTAAAGAGGCCCGGCTGAGAAATAATCCTGGTGTTTAATCTTATCAC
>JBKHBA010000119.1:0-7537 GCA_046542595.1 Bacteroidales bacterium
CGGGGCATTCACCTCAAGGAAGCAGCTTAAGGAAGTTAAGCGCATGGGGGATAAAGCATACGAACAATGTGCAGGTTTTCTCAGGATAAATAATGCTGATAATCCGCTCGATAGCTCAGCAGTGCATCCTGAGAGTTATCATGTGGTGGAGAAAATGGCGGCTGACCTTGGAGTGCCGGTGGAAAACCTGATGAAAGATGAGGAACTGATAGGGAAAATTGAAATTAAGCGATATGTGTCTGATGACACCGGGCTGCCTACACTCCAGGATATTATATCGGAGCTGAGGAAGCCTGGCCGCGATCCGCGTTCAGCAATAAAGGAATTCAGGTTTGCAGATGTAAGATCACTGGAAGACCTGTCTGAAGGGATGGTTGTACCTGGTATAGTAACCAACATAACCAGGTTTGGCGCCTTTGTGGATATAGGTGTTAAACAGGATGGCCTGGTGCATATATCAAATATGAGCAATAGCTTCGTGAAAGATCCGGCCGATATGGTTAAACTGCATCAGCATGTGAAAGTGAAGATAACAGGGGTGGATATAAACAGGAAACGTATACAGCTGTCAATGAAGGATGTAAACTGATCACCGGAAAGTTTATTATGTTTACTGCAATGATAAGGTATGAACTGACAGGATAGATTATGCCGCGCCGGAATCTGCCGCACATCATTTTTTAATTTTCAAAACAGGATGGTTCTTAAGTGCTTTTTATTATTTTAGTACTCTGATAAAAAAAAAATATAAATATGAAAAAAGTACTCTTACCACCCCTGGTTTTAATTATTATGTTAATGATAAGCTGTAATACACAAAGAGATGCAGAACCTCCTGATGCAGAGAAGAAACCGCATGAAATGGTTGAGCATGATCATACCAGGATAGATAATTATCACTGGATGCGCCTGAGTGATGAGCAAAAAGATGCTGAGCAGCCTGATGAGCAAACACAAATGGTGCTTGACTACCTGGAAGCGGAAAATGAATATGCAGAAAACGTACTGAGTCATACAGAAGACCTGGCTGATGAGCTGTTCAATGAAATAAAGGGCAGGATAAAGGAAGATGATGAAACAGTGCCCTATTTTGATAATGGATATTATTATTACACTAAATATAAGGAAGGTAAAGAATACCCGGTGTATTACCGTAAGAAAGGTACACTGGCCGCAGAGGAAGAACTATTGCTGGATGTGAATGAGATTGCTGAAGGAAAAGACTATTGCAGTGTAACCGGGCTGAGTGTGAGTCCGGATAACAAGATACTGGCTTACGGAACGGATTTTGTCAGCAGGCGCAGGTATACAGTGCATTTTAAAAACCTGGAAACCGGCGAGATGCTGCCCGATAAAATAGAGAATACAACAGGCAGGGTAACATGGCCAGGCGATAGCAGGATATGCTTCTATACCGGTAAGGATTTTGAAACGCTGAGGTCTGAAAGTATTATGAGGCATCAAATGGGAAGTGACAGCGAGAATGATGTGCTGGTTTACTATGAGGATGACGAGGAGTTTACCTGTAGCATTGGTAAAACGCAGAGTGAGAAATATCTTGTGATAAGTTCAAGCCAGACACTTACGACTGAATCAAGGATATTAAGGGCAGATAATCCTGAAGGAGAGTTTAAGCTCTTCCTGCCCAGGGAAGTTGATCACAGGTATTCAATAGATCATATCAATGGCAGGTTTTATATCAGGACAAACACCGATGATGCCATGAACTTTAAGCTGATGGTGGCCCCGGAGAATAATTACAGTCGCAGCAACTGGAAAGACCTGATATCTCATCGTGATGATGTACTGTTACAGGGTTTTACACTTTTTAATGATTACCTGGCCGTGAGTGAGAGAATTAACGCACTGAATAATATCAGGATAATTAACTTTAATTCTGATGAGGATTATTATATTGATTTTGATGAAGAAGTGTACAGCGCAAGGATATCGGTTAATGAGGTGCCTGATTCTGATGTGCTGAGATATACATATACATCACTGACCACTCCATCTTCCACCTATGATTTTAATATGAAGACAAGGGAGAAAGAGTTGCTCAAACAAACAGAAGTGCTGGGCGATTTTTCTGCTGATAATTATAAGTCCGAAAGGCTCTGGGCCACTGCCGATGATGGCACCCGGATACCTGTCTCCCTTGTTTACCGGAAAGGTTTTGAACAGGATGGCCAGTCCCCGTTACTGCTGTATGCTTATGGCTCATATGGTGCATCAAGAGACCCTTCATTTAATTCGGCAGCGCTGAGCCTGCTTGACAGGGGCTTCGCTTATGCCATTGCCCATATTCGTGGCGGTAGTGAGATGGGACGGCAGTGGTATGAGGATGGTAAACTTCTGAACAAGATGAATACATTTACCGATTTTAATGATTGTGCTGAATACCTTATCGAAGAGGATTATACAAGCCCCGACAGGCTTTTTGCCCAGGGCGGAAGCGCGGGCGGACTCCTGATGGGAGCTGTAGTCAATATGCAGCCTGAACTGTATAAGGGTGTGCTGGCAGGAGTACCCTTTGTGGATGTGGTTAGCACAATGCTTGATGCCTCAATACCACTCACTACTTTTGAATGGGACGAGTGGGGCGATCCGCGCGAAAAGGTATACTTCGATTATATGCTTTCATATTCACCTTATGACCAGGTGAAAGAGCAGGATTATCCTAATATGCTGGTTACAACAGGTTACTGGGATTCACAGGTACAATACTGGGAACCAGCTAAATGGGTAGCCAAGCTGAGGGATATGAAGACTGATGATAACCTGCTGGTGCTGAAAACCAATATGAAAGCAGGGCATGGCGGGGCATCAGGCCGTTTTGAAAGGCTTAAAACAACAGCACTGCAATATGCCTTTATATTAAGTCTTGTAGAAGAATAAATCTCCGGGTGAATTTAAACAGTATGACTGTTGTTAATACATAAAGCAGCAGGTATTCAGATATAGTAAAAGAGCCTTTCCGGCCATCATCCGGAAAGGCTCTTTTCTTAATCCGGGATTACTGAGACTGCTTAACAGTATCGGCCAGGTGAAACTCAGAGGTGCTGTGAAACTGCACTGATGGATATGTTTCACCTGTTATCTTTATCATCCAGTCGCTGGCGGCAAGGAAGACAGGGTTGTTATCCTTATCCCAGGCTATATCTGCACCCTTCCGCCTGATTAATTCGTTTAATTCAGTCTCATTGTCTGAGCTGAGCCAGCAGGCTTTTACATATGACAGGGCATGAAAATCACATTTAGCACCATATTCATTCTCCAGCCTGAATTTTATAACATCAAACTGCAGCTCACCCACTGTGCCGATAATTTTTTTATTGCCGGGTTGTTGCAGGAAAAGCTGTGCAAGACCTTCATCGGTCAGTTGCCTTACTCCTTTTTCCAGTTGCTTTGTTTTCTGAGGGTCCTTATTGATCACTTCCTTGAGTATCTCGGGTGAGAAACTCGGTATTCCTTTAAAATGCAGCAGTTCCCCTTCTGTAAGGCTGTCTCCAATTTTCAGGCTTCCGTTATCATACAGCCCGATTACATCACCGGGAAAGGCTTCCTCAACGGTGCTTTTCCTGTTGGCCATAAATGATGCCGGTGATGCAAAACGCATCTTCCTGTCCATACGGGTATGGTAGTATTGCTTATTACGTTCAAATTTACCTGAACAGACTCTCAGAAAGGCAAGGCGGTTACGGTGCCTGGGATCAAGGTTGGCATGTATCTTAAACACAAAACCCGTAAAGTCCTCTTCATCAGGCAGAACATCACGATCCTGTGTCCTGGCAACTGTTGGCGATGGTGCAATATTGATAAATGTTTCAAATAATTCGGGCACACCAAAATTGTTAAGGGCGCTGCCGAAAAAAACAGGTGCAAGGTAGCCATCACGGTAAAGGCTTTCATTGAAAGACTCAAAAAGATCCCTGACAATGTCCGTTTCCTCCATAAGTCGCCACAGGTTCTTTTCACCCACGTATTCTTTTAGTTCCCTGTTCTCTAAATCACTCGTGTTCAGCAGTAATTCAGCCTTTTTTGTTTTCTCAGGAACATATAGCTGTATCTCATCTTTCACAAGGTTATAGACCCCTTTAAAGCGGTTGCCGTTACCTATTGGCCAGGTGATGGGGGAGGTGGCTATCTTCAGCTCATCTTCCAGTTCTTCAAGCAGGTCAAGAGGCTCCCTGCCTTCCCTGTCCATCTTATTTATAAAGATTATCACCGGTGTTGCCCTCATACGGCATACCTCCATTAGCTTTCGCGTTTGTTCCTCCACACCTTTGGCACTGTCAATAACAAGTATAACACTGTCCACGGCGGTAAGGGTACGGTAGGTGTCTTCTGCAAAATCCTTATGACCCGGGGTGTCCAGTATATTAATGATAACATCTTTATACTCAAGGGTCATTACCGAAGTGGCTACAGATATACCCCGCTGCTTCTCTATCTCAAGAAAATCAGAAGTGGCTGTCTTGCGTATCTTATTATTTTTGACAACACCGGCCTCCCGTATTGCTCCTCCCGATAGCAGCAGTTTCTCTGTAAGCGTTGTCTTACCTGCATCGGGGTGGGATATAATGGCAAATGTTCTTCTTCTTTTTATTTCTGCACTTATGTTCATATAATATTTATTACGGGTATATGCCTGTATAACGAGCTTAATGAAAGGAAAAAAACCGGACTGGCACTATGAACCGCGGTAATGACCTGCGTACACAGATACGCCAGCGGATAGGTAAGTCATGGCGGAGTAGCTCCGCAATATTTTAAATACTTTATATGCATCAGGACGGCAAAAGTACTAAAATATATTCCTATCATGAAATACAGCATAAATGTATTAACACACCGTATTAATATATGATGCTAAACCATCGTACTGACTGGCGCCCACGCCAATACCCGGACTGCCTATATATTCAAGCCCGAAAGCAGGATCATAAGGTTTGAAACTAAATCGTTCCCCTTTGTATGTGGGATATGCCTTGAGGTTATTATCCACAATATCTCTTTGTCCTGTCCTTCTTTCCGTCTCTACCAGTTCCGCTGCTTCCAGGTTTATATCACTCTCAGTGACTACCGGACCGTCAAGTTCTGAAAGTTCCTGTTTGTGTATTTCATACCCGCTATTG
Source organism: Bacteroidales bacterium (assembly GCA_046542595.1). Classification (GTDB taxonomy): domain Bacteria; phylum Bacteroidota; class Bacteroidia; order Bacteroidales; family VadinHA17; genus UBA9300. The sequence continues at coordinate 5,139 of JBKHBA010000119.1, forward strand.
GCATACAGAATATAAACCAGCTCTTCAGTATTTTGGGAAATATCAAAACAGGGAGATAATCCGGTAACTCCCGTGATCCCGGTTTTAAGTTCTGTTACCTTGCGGACTTCTTCATTTTCCGTGTTATAGCGGTAAAGATTCCTGTAACCATCAGCATTTGAAACAAAATAAATTTCCGAACCATCAGGTGAATACTCCGGATTAATAACGTCTGCCCCTTCAAGGATGTCTATAGTATTTATTTTTTTTGTACTCATATCATAAACGGCCATCCTGAGATTGCCGTATCTGATTTCCTGGAGATCAGTCTTGCTTCCCCGGTCAGAAGTAAATATTATTTTTGTACCATCGGGCGACCAGTTAGGCTGCATATCTGAATACCTGTCATCGGTAAGTTGTTCGAGCTCCCCTGTATCAAGGTGATAGATATAAAGGTCGCTCATACCGTTTTTTAAACCTGATAGAAGTATCATATTCCCTTCAGGTGACCACCCGGGATTATTAAAAGATTGTAGTGATCCGGTTTCTATTGTCCGGATTACTTTTTGATCTTGCACGTCAAAAATTAATAATTTATTGCGTCCTTCACTAAAGGTAGTGATTACAAACCGCTTGCCATCGGGACTCCATGTTCCTGCCGATTCAAGGTAGCTGTAAGCATCAATATCTGTGCCCCTGACTACCCTGGTTATACGATCCGTAACCTCTTTATCTTGTTAATAGTTGTGCAAGGATTAAGCCTGAATATAATATTTATGTACAGATGTACTTTAGAGTTATCTGAATGCCAGGTTTATAGCTGAAGAATATTTACTGTAAATTATATTTTTCTCTGTTTTTTTGGCAACATTATAAATGTGGAATTTAATCACGGGTGTAGAATAATAACAACAAAAATTACTCAGCAGGAGAGATGGCCTCTCAATTAATTCAAAGCCGGTATTTTCAGGAAAGCACAAGCTGATGGTCCGTAAAGCTAAAGTCCGAAAGGATAAGTTTCAGGAGTAAGTTCAGTATCTTCTTCTGTTTTTAAAGGATGTAATGCCCTGCTTTCGTCCAGGAACATAAAAGCATCGTAGCGCCGGGGTATCAGGCTTGGGACATAATTGCCGAAACTCTCCATTTCCGGATCATATACCACACCTATAGCCCTGTGATTCAGCCGGCGTGCCATAAGAGGATAGTCCTTAATGTCATCAGTAATAATCAGTTTGTTTTTTGGTTCAGTACTATGAAGCAGTGCTTCCCAGCTCCCCCTGCGTGCTTCCGGCACATCCATCTCCTGCATCTCTGCTCCCCAGGCTGAGCCCGCTATTACCAGTCCCTTATACGATCCGAAACCCACAGAAACCGATGAGGAAGGGTCCCATCTTTCCCGTACAAGCTGACCTATATTGAATATTCCTGCATCAGCCATATTTGTCGCACGGGCATCTCCGATATGGGTATTGTGTTCCCATACGATGGCTTTGGAACGGGGACCGTGAAAATCCAGAAGTCGTTCCAGCGTTCCTGTCATATGCTCATCACGGATATTCCAGGAATCAGGACCTCCACGGATCATCGAGCGGTAATATTTTTCAGCATTGACAGCAGTCATTGCATTTTGTTCCGTGCTGAACGGTGCTTCCGGATCGCTGTCATATAAAGAAACGCGCTCTCTAATTTTTTTAAGCAAATCCACGACCTCTTTTTCGCAGGTCTCAGGTGTCAGACGCGTTGAGGCAGCATAATCCTGTCCCTCCCTGTCATAGGAGTCAAAACACTGCATGGCCTTTAGTGCGGTTTCAAGGGCAGAAGGGTCATTTTTTCTCAGGTAATTGATAATCGCTTCCAGCGATTCCCACAAACTGTATACATCCAGCCCGTAAAATCCTGTCTGACGATTAAACGGTAATCCTTTATTATTTGCCTTCAGCCATTCCATGAAAGCAGAAATCTCCCAGTTGGCCCACATCCAGGTAGGCCACCTGTGGAATTTTTTCAACACTTCCCGGGAATTTTCTTCATCGGAGGTATAATTCCGTATATAGCGGTTGATGCGGTAGCAGTCGGGCCAGTCGCCTTCAACACCAATAATATTAAAGCCCTTTTCTTTTATCAGGCGACGGGAGATCATAGCCCTCCAGATATAATACTCATGGGTTCCGTGTGTTGCCTCTCCTAGTAAAACTATCCGGGCATCGCCGATCCTGTCGAGCAGAGGGTCGAGGCTCTTGCCGGGATCATGGAAATGTTCCTGCATTGATTTTACCATTTCTATTTCTTTGATTCCTGTGATATCATTATTTCCTGGTGCCATAGCTGTTATTTTTATATCAGCTTATGCAAAAATGAAACCAGAATACCCCCTGGGATATATTTGACACATTTTTATATGCTTTGAGAATGTATTCATG
>JBKHBA010000120.1:0-7522 GCA_046542595.1 Bacteroidales bacterium
TAAGGGGATTGACGGGAAATATGTATACCAAGGTGCTTGTTAATGGTATGCCGGTTAAGCCCTCGGTGGTTAATGGCATGCCTGTATTGTCGCAACTGCCTGTAAGGCAGGCAGAACGCATAGAGGTAATTTATGGGCCCTCAGCTGCCATATACGGAGCTGATGCAGTTTCCGGGGTAATCAATATTATAACAAGGGAAGCGGAAAAAGGGACATTCGCCTCGGGCGATATATCATTGGGACAGAATGATTTTATGAGTTTCAATTTTATGGTGGGAGGTAAGGCAGGAAGAAATAAGAATATTCTGCAGTATAACTTTTATGGCGCCAGGACCGGCTTTAATGATATGAATATTAAATCTGGTTATGAATACATATATAATCCTTTACACTACCTCCAAAACCAGGAAAGAACTTTTGATCTCGGAGGTTCTGAGTATGAGCCACTGGAGATTGACCGTACCCTGCTCCTTCAAAATGGTATTGATCCTGAACACTTCGTTAAACAATATTATCCCGTGAATTATGAAGGGGACCTGCTTATGCCACAGCTTGAAGAACTGCCTTCCGAAAGCAATATGCTGGGTCTCGATCTCAGGTTCAGGGATTTTTCACTCTCCTTTTCCAATATGTACCGCAGAAGCCATAGCTCCCTCGGACTAACAGCTTTTATGTATAAATTTAATAATCCCCAGGCATACTGGGGAGAGAATATAAGCAGGACCACACTCAGCCACAACAGGGAGTGGTTGCATGGTTTTATTACCACAACAAACTTTTCTATCCTGAATTATCGCATGGATAACAGCTCGAGCCAGTCCCTTACCTTTATTGACTATTCGGATAAATTTTACAGGTACTCAGCCAGTGATGATGTTTTACTTGAGGAAATAATCACCCTGGCCCCATCTGACAGACTGGAGATAGTGAGCGGATTGTCATATCAGTTCTCGGGTAACCTGCCGCAAACAAATTATCTTGATACACCTTTTGATCCGAAGGATTACAACTCTTTCAGTAAAAAGATTAAACTGATAGATACACTCTCTGGTAATTTTGGTTTCAATCCCCTTACATTCCATACCCTGTCTGCCTTTGTCCAGGCTTATTACTCAGTCAGCAAGTTCAGGCTGATGGGCGGACTCAGATATGATAATAATTCCATATATAAAAGCAGCCTGAGTCCGCGTATAGCTGCCATGTATATAGCGAACAACAAAACAAGCTTCCGTGCTTCCCTGGGTTTTGCCTATAAAGCGCCCCCTTCGTCCATGGCCTGGCAGTCTCTTGCTTACAGAACAGGGCCGGATTATGACAGCCTTAAATATATCAGTGCACCAAACCCCGGATTACTGCCTGAGAAGTATATGTCTGTGGAACTCGGACTTATAAGAAAGGTCAGCAGGAAATACAGATTTGATATGTCTGTTTACTATAATGAAATTAAGAACCTGATATATGATAAGAATATTTCGGTAAGCGAACTCAACCTGCCCCTTGCAGTGGAAGAGACAGACACTTCAGGTATCAGCGTCAGGGCCAATATAGAGAATTCAATAGCCAGGCTGTACGGACTGCAGGCAACACTCAGGTGGACAGATATAGTGGAGTCAATAAACCTGGATGCAGAACTGAGTCTTGCCTTTGCCAAGTCAAGTGAATCATTCCCTGACATTTTCCAGCTTGCAGGTGATTTTCTTTCTGACTTCACTCTTACCCCACAGCATTTCGGACAGTTACATGTATCGATGATGCCGGTGAAGAACCTTTATCTGGGTATATCAGGTATCTGGGAGAGCAACTGGTTAAGGATTATCATACCTTTCGAAGATCTTTATGAAGAGTTATTCAGTGAGGCTGATGGTTATTATACCATGGATGTGCTGGCCAGGTACAGTTTCAGTAACAGCCTGAGCATGTTTATTAAAATTAATAATCTCTTTGATGAGAAGTATGGGGGTATTGGAATGAGCAAGGATTATGGCCTGCCTTATAACCCACAGCTGGGCAGGAATATACGGTTTGGAATAAGTTACGCATGGAACTGATACGGATAGTTAAAATATTACCGTTGGTTTTTATTTTCCTTTTGCAATGTCATACTGATGCCCCGGCAATGGCAGCAGGCGCAGAGACAGGAGGGGGAGTAGAAAATTTTATTAGTATTGAACCTCAGGACTCGCTTAAAGCTGAGAAAATGCTACTGCTGGCAGAGCAGCTGAAGGATGAACAAAGGTATGATAGCGCGCTGATAGTGATTGATAAGGTTCTGGGAAAAGCTATAGAATGGAGGATTGAAACGATTGAAGCTCACTGCTATCGCATGCTGGGAGAGGTATATAATATTTATGATGAATGGGAACTGGCATTAAGATATTATCTCAAGGCATCAGGTAAGTACTCTTCGATGGGAATGGATATATGGCTTGCTTCCGTTTATTCAGATATAGCATCAAGATATTATGATTTCAGGGTTTATAAAAAAGCTGCTGAATATTATATTAAGGAGTATGGTTTATATATTACTGAATCATCTGCTGAGGGAATAACGGCTGCCTCTAATGTTGCTCTTTCCTTTTTCAGGGATGAGATGTATGATGAGGCTGCGGAGTGGTTTGATAAACTGGAAGAATTGTCGCTTGCCGGTAATGACAATGCTTATCTGCTTAACTCTCTTTTCGGACTCACCGCCTGTCATATGGCTGCTGAAAACTATAAAGAGGCCAGGGTGGAGATGGAAAGGCTTATTGATCTGCTGGAGAAGCAAGGCAGGGAGAAAAGCCTGTCTGATGCGTATAATTCGATGGCACTCACATACTTTTATGAAGGAGACTACAGCAGGGCAATTGAATATTACCTTATATCAGCAGAATTGCTGGAAGGATCAGAAAAGAGTGCACATGATATTTATAAGGGCATAGCTATATGCTATCAGAATATTGGAGATAATGAAATGACAGGGCAGTATTTTGAGAAAGCTTTGTTAGCTGCACGTGGTTCGGATAATAAGAGCGGGCTGGCGCGACTCGAACATATTATGGCTGTGCTGAGCAAGGAAGAAGGCGATTATTACCATGCTGATTATTATTGTAATGCAGCCATTGAGGCTGCGCAATTAGCAGAAGATTACAGGGTGCTGCAGGATTGTTATCTGACCTATTCGGAAGTGCTTGAGGAAGGTAATGATTTTGTACGGGCTCTCGAATATTATGAGAGATACCTTTCGCTGCGTGATTCATTATTAATTGAGGAAAGGCTGGCGGAGCAGTCTCAGAAACGGCTTCACGACGACCTTGAGAGACTTGAACAGCAACTGTTGCTTAGCCTTGCTGATGAAGAGCTGAAAGATGTAATGATCGATAAGCTGAGGGTTGAAAATGAAAAAAGGGAAAATGAAATGCAGCTTATTGAAAGGGAGCGCGAACTGGAGCGTTCGGAGAGGGAAAGACTGGAGCAATCCATTGTCCTGGCAAGGGAGAGGTATAACAGGGAAATGCAGCAGCAGGAGATACAGAACCTGGAACAGGAGAAGGCTATTCAGAGATTGGAGCTGATACGGAAAGAGAATGAAGAAAAGGAGTTACTGAGAAAGAACCAGCTGCAGCAAAGTGAGATAAGGCAGCAACAGCTTGAAATTGAAAAGGAATATGAGGCTCGTAAACGTGCAATATGGATGGTGGTGCTGCTTGGAATAATTGCAGTACTTGTTCTTGCAGGACTTATTTCAACAAGAAAGAAAAATACCATCCTTTCGGAACAGAAAAATGAAATAACAGTGCAGAAAGATATTATTGAGGATAAAAACAGGTCAATAACAGACAGCATAGAATATGCCAGCCGGATACAGAATGCTGTGCTGCCTCCTCTTAATTTCCTGGGCGGCTGGAGTATGGAGAATTTTATAATGTTCAAACCAAAAGATATTGTTAGCGGCGATTTTTACTGGGGACAGGAAAGGGATGGAATGAGATGTTTTGCTGCAGTTGACTGTACGGGACATGGGGTTCCCGGGGCCTTTATGAGTATGTTGGGGAATGATTACCTTAATGATATTATCAATTCACGCAGTTTCTCCAGTGCCGGGGATATACTTGACCAGCTGAGAAAAGAGGTTATAAGGTCACTGAAACAGAAAGGGGAAGAGGGAGAGACACAGGACGGGATGGATATAGCTCTCTGCCTGTATAATACGCAGGATAATGTGCTTGACTTTGCCGGCGCAAACAACCCTCTTTATCTGGTACGGGAAAATAAACTTATAAGGTTTGATGCCGATAAGATGCCAATAGGTATTCACAGATCAATAGATAAGCCCTTTACAAATCACCGCTTTGAACCACTTGTCGGTGATGTTATTTACCTGTTCTCAGATGGTTTTGCGGACCAGTTTGGCGGACCATATGGAAAAAAATTCAAGTACCGGGCCTTCAGGGAGTTACTGTTTAAAGTGCATGACAGGCCTATGCCTGAGCAAATGAAAACACTTGAAAAGGTTTTTGATCAGTGGAAAGGAGATATTGAGCAGGTGGATGATGTGCTTGTAATAGGGGTTAAATTCTAAAAAAAAGGACCGCCTTCGTTTATCGGGACAGTCCTCTTTTTATCCTGTAATTTATCCGGCAGTAATCAGGGAGATTTGTTCCTGTATCCCGGAAAAGATTTGACCATGCCGTCAGGCAAATTTCTGTTGAATTTATCTCTCTTTTATTTTTACAGATCCGTGCTTTGCGTCTATTATAATCTCTGACTTAGTATCTGCATCACCAAAAACAGCTTCAATATATTTTGAAGAGTTGTCTTCTATACGCTGACGGATTTCAGCCCTGTCTAGGTTTAATGACAGCCCGGTATATTTTGTGTCCGCAGTAAGTGCATAGGAAGCAGACTCATCGATTTCTATACTTAACGGTGTATATTGTATATCGAACTTTATCTGCTCAAAACCGGGCTTGACATAATCCAGGTCAACAGACCCGTATTTTGTCTTAATGTTCAACTTATTTGACAGCTGCTCCACCTTGTAGCTTGTGTATGCCGACTCGGCCACGATATTATTGGCATTGCCTATCTCAAACTTATCGTACTGGCTGTCAATAACAACAGAGCTGACCATGTCAATAGTGTTATTGATTGAATAGCGTGAGTTTACCAGCAGGGCCTGGGCACTGCTGATATTGAACTTGGCTACATGCATCATATTAAGCTCAAGCCATCCTGCATTGTCTATATTCCCGACACGCAGATATTCAGCTGTTACAGAGTTAAGAGGTTCCTTGTTTCCCCTTGACAGCTCCTTTATGAACAGGGATCCATATTTGATCCTGATATCAACGTGCCCTGACAGCTCATCTGTATTTATATTGCCATACCTGTTGGAGATGTCAAGATCCATGTCTTCCGGCATCTCAACGCGATAATCAATGGAGAATGACCGGTTTGGCCCTGTGCCATTCAATTTAAACTGCCTGTCAATGTCGGTCCTGGCTTCAATGGTGTTATCATTTTCGCTGAATAGAACATTTATCATCGACAAAAGCTTTTCAGCCCTTGAGTCACTGGGATGGGATAATTGCACGTCCACAATAATATTTATCTTATTATTGCCGGAACTGACAATTTCCACGTCTCCATACCGGTTATCTATTTTAAGCAAATCTATTTTGCTGGCATCAAATTCCCTGTTGATGGTTTTATCCACATCAGCGGCATAAACTGATACCGGCAGAATAAGAATAAGCTGAATAAATAACAGGCTAATTACTGATTTACAACCTGACCGTTTCATAATTTTCCTCGTTTATTTGATTCTCGTTATCCTTTTGTATCTCTCTTAGCTGTGAAAGAACATAATTCATTATGTCCACTTTCCTCTGGTAGTGCTCAATCATAGCATTTATCACCCTGTCGTCATTCGGGTTTGCCTTAAGGTCTTTCTGCAGCTCCTCATACATCTTATCCATATCATCAAGTTCCTGGAGGAGCATCTCTTTTTCTTCAGGATCATCATTGATCCATACATTTTCGATCTCATCTTCCATCATGTTGACCTGCTGAACATAGTACTGCTCCACCTCGCTATACTCAGGAGATACATCACCCAGCGCCATTCTATTGGCATCCGGACTCAGTACATGCTCCCAGGTCCATAATGAAGAGAGGGTGACCAGTATTGCCACTGCAGCTGCTTTCAACAGGTGAGGTAAAATACTTACCCTGCCCGGACTCACAGCCTGGCGTGCCTCCAGTTTAGCGGAGAAACGCTCAAAGTGGCCCTCAAACGGTTCTTCTTCATTGAAGAAGCCGCTGTTTTCCCTGATTATTTTTTCTATATCTTTCATACCTGACATATTTACCTGTGTTTTTTTTACTTCCCCTTATTCGCTTCCATTTCCATTACGCAACTCACTAACTAATTTTTGCTTTGCCCTGGATAGCTGTGACCTTGATGTACTGCTTGATATATCCAGTATCTCGCCAATCTCATCATGGTCATATCCTTCCAGCAGGTAGAGTGATAATATTATCCGGTACCCGTCCGGCAGATTATTGATAGCTGATTTAACCTCGTTCAACCTGTCATCCAGGTCAGTGTCTGTATCAGCCGTATCATCTGACTCTTCCTGCAATTCAAAGTGCGTATCAATATCTTCAAAGATCGCTTTCTTCCTGCTCACTGCATCAAGTGAACGGTTAATCACTATTCTCTTCAACCATGCCCCGAAGCTCACCGTTCCCGAATAAGTGTTTATCTTTTCAAATGCTGAAAGGAACGCTTCCTGCATGATATCTTCAGCTTCCATGGTGTCACACACAATTCTCAGACTTGTATTGAACATGGCCTTATAGTACAGTTTGTAAATCTGGAACTGTGCCTTCTGATCGCCGTTTTTACATCCGTCGATGAGGTCCTGGTGTATGTTGCGGAATGCCGCCTCTACATTTCCCATATGCAATTGGCTTAATTCTTCAATATGTATTGCTGCACCCACTGATATTTTGTTTTCAGTACAATGACGGAGCAATATTGCAGGTGCTGCATCAATTTATGCAAAATCAATCGAAAATCTCAAAAAATATAAGGTAAAATAATACCCTGTATTACTTTACCACTTTCATAATCCAGTTCTGATCCATACATGCTGTGAGGAATTGAGTATATAAGTAACAAAATAACAGAAGCAAGTATTGTCAGTCCGGGCCGCTTTGTTTTCCTGTTGCCTAAGACTGCTATTGCCCAGAATATAACTGCTATCAGTGTTTTATTATCAGTCAGGTCCCATCCCAGTGGTACTCCCGCCCAGGCTTCACCAAAAGCATGGTATTGAACCATAGGACCGAGTATCATACCCCCGATAAACAGGAAAATAAATGTCCAGACACCCCACTTGCGGTATGATTTATGTTTTCCAACAGCCATTAGTCCCGCCAGGGTGGAAAGCATCATAGCAATAAACATAAAGAGAATATGGGGGGTTAATATTTCAGATGGTACCGCACCTTTAAACCTTATTATAATGGGATT
>JBKHBA010000121.1:0-7471 GCA_046542595.1 Bacteroidales bacterium
AAGATATCAGCCTCCATACCGGCACATTTTTTATTGAATTGCATTTTTTTAAGTTCTGATAAAGCCTGCAGCTTCTTTGATCTGCTCTGCCTGGTTTTGTGATCAACTTTATTTTCCATTGATGCAGCAGGGGTGCCATTTCTTTCACTGTAACTGAAAACATGAAGGTATGACAGTTCAAGAGATTGGATAAAGCGGTATGTATCATTAAAGTCTTTGTCTGTCTCGCCGGGAAAACCCACAATAATATCAGTTCCAATACCCGCCAGAGGCATTGCCTTCCTTATCTTTTCCACCCTTGATGCAAACGTCTCCCTTTTGTACCGCCTCCTCATAGCGGCAAGAATCTTGTCTGATCCGCTCTGCAGAGGTATATGAAAATGAGGCATTATCTTTTTATTCTCCGCTACAAGCTTAATTATCTCGTCTGTGATAAGGTTTGGTTCAATAGATGATATCCGGTATCTCTCAATGCCTTTAACATTAAGCAGCTCCTTCAGCAAGCCGTAGAGCGATTCATTGCTTGATCTTCCAAAATCACCAACGTTGACGCCGGTTAACACTATCTCTTTTACCCCTTTCCCGGCTATCTGTTCTGCTTCCTTTAAGCATTCCTTTACCGGCTGGTTGCGACTCCTTCCCCTCGCCAACGGTATTGTGCAGTATGAACATGAATAATCACATCCATCCTGTATTTTTAAAAATGATCTTGTGCGGTCGCTACCTGAATGTGATGGATTGAATATATTTTTTTCATTCATCTCACAGTTATGTACCTCCGGCACAGGTCTTTTATCCCTGTTCTCCAGGTATTTCAGTATATCATATTTCTCATTGGTGCCAAGTACCAGGTCCACACCCTCTATCCGGGCAATCTCCTTATGTCTTATCTGTGCATAGCATCCCGCAACAACAATCAGGGCATCCGGATTATTGCGTATGGTCTTTTTTATTGCCTGCCGGCATTTTTTATCTGCCGACTCGGTTACGGTGCAGCCATGAATAATATAAATATCTGCCTTATCATCAAAAGATGTTTTAAGGTAGCCTGCCTTTTCCATCTTTATTCCAATGGCTGACGTTTCTGAAAAGTTCAGCTTGCATCCCAGGGTGTGGAATGCAACCTTTAATTGCCTGTCACTCATTCCTGCTGATTATTGAAGTGCAAAAATAAGTATTTTTCAGGGAGATAAAGGTGTGTTTGTTTATTTGATCTCTTTCGGAATGATTAAATTAAAATCTGTGGGACCGGACTTATAAATATCAGACCAGCTATCAGTTTTATAATTTATTATTGCAACACCTGTTGTTGGCAGGAAACTCACGGCTCCCCCGGTAAGGTTCTCTGCAAGATCTGTGATGCCCGGGTTATGGGCAAAAAGAGCAACTGTTTTAATATCATCAGTCAACAGGGATATTTCTTCAAGCATTTTTTCGCCCGCACCATGGTACATCTCATCTATTAGCCTGACTTTGTCAGAGCCGGTTTTCATTACACGGGCAAAGATCAGTGCACTGTGACTGGCCCTGGCAGCTGGACTTGTAAGCAAAACCTCAGGTATAAGACCTGATTTCATGATCTTTCCGGCAACCTTGTACCCGTCGTTTACTCCCCTTTTTGTAAGTACCCTGTCAATATCTTTTTCAAATGCATCAGGGGAGCAGGCCTTGCCATGCCTTACAAGAATAATTGTTCTTTTCATATCTTCTGGTTTTTAATTAATTTCGTTAAAAACATTACCACGTCCGGCTGGTTTCCGTTTATAACATGCCCTTTAATGGTTATCTCTATAATTATAACAGCCGGCTTGCCAGCTCGGAAAGATAGCTCCTTTCGCCTTTCAGAAGGTTTACATGTGCAAATATATCCTGTCCTTTCATTTTATCGGTCAGGTAGGACAGGCCGTTTGATCCTATATCAAGGTATGGTGAATCGATCTGTTCTATATCTCCTGTGAATATCATCTTGGTATCTTCACCCGCCCTGGTGATAATAGTTTTAATCTCGTGTGGTGTCAGGTTCTGTGCTTCATCCACAATGAAAAATATGCTTGAAAGGCTGCGGCCCCTTATGTATGCCAGTGGTGTAATTACCAGCTTGTCATCTTTTATCATATCATTTATTCTTATGAATTCCGGGCTCTGGTGGCTGAATTTATGCTTTATGACAGTGAGATTATCAAAAAGCGGTTGCATGTAAGGATCAATCTTTTCCTGTACATCACCGGGAAGATAACCCAGATCCCTGTTGGCAAGGGGTACTATTGGTCTTGCTAAAAAAATCTGCTTATATCTCTTATATTGTTGCAGTGCTGAAGCCAGTGCGAGCAGGGTCTTCCCTGTGCCCGCTTTGCCTGTGAGGGCTACCAGCTGTATCTCCGGATTGGTAAGGGCTTCAAGGGCAAAAGTCTGTTCCGCATTACGCGGATCAATACCATAAGTGGTCTGTTTCATGATCCTGTTGACCATTCGGTCTGTCGGATTATAATGGGCCAGGGCGCTGGAACCGTTATTTTTTAAAATATAAAACTGATGTCCCTCAGGATGTATATCCAGACCCATATTCTCAGCAGGTATGCCCTCGGGTTCATCATACAGCCTGTCAATCATTTTGCTGTCAATATCGCTGATAGTCTCAACGCCTTTGGAAAGGTCATCAATATTTGCAACCTTGTCATTCTGGTAATCCTGTGCTTTAAGTCCCAGCGACTTGGCTTTCATCCTGAGATTGATGTCTTTTGTGATGAGTATTACATCTTCACTCTTGTGCTTATTGAAGACATAGTCCGCTATGGCAAGTATACGATGGTCACTTGTCTTTTCAGGGAATGATGCAAAAACCCTTTCTGAAAAATCTTTCCCCGTTTCAATATACAGCTTTCCAAGCTTGTCACCCAGGCTGATTCCATTATTGAGCAGACTGTCACCGGACAACCTGTCAAGTTCCCTGGTAAACTCCCTGGCGTGAAAGTTAATAAGATCATTGCCTTTCTTAAACCTGTCAAGCTCCTCAAGCACAACAATAGGGATTATTATATTATTTTCCTGGAACTTGTAGATACAGCTGTAATCATGAAGCAACACATTAGTGTCTATAATGAAGATCTTTTTCTTTTTCACGTGATTATATTTTATCCGCTTGCTTACTTATACTCTTTAAACTTTTATTGTCATTTCATAACAAAAATAAGCACTGCCAGGATCATTATAAATACTAAATTTATTTATTTTGCACAATTAACTAACAATTTGATGAAATACAGTGATGTGCTTGATTTTCTTTATTCATCGCTGCCAATGTATCAGCGCATAGGCAAAGCAGCATATAAAGCCGATCTGAGCACTTCCATCAGTCTGGATAACTATTTTGGTAATCCGCATCGCTGTTTCAGAACCATTCATGTTGCCGGAACTAACGGGAAAGGGTCGGTTTCTCATATGCTGGCCTCTGTATTGCAGGCTGAAGGATATAGCACCGGTCTGTATACATCCCCGCATCTGCTTGACTTCAGGGAACGCATAAGGGTAAACGGAAAAATGATCGGCAGAAACGATGTTATTGATTTTGTCGTGGATAATACGGATGTGATAAAAGAAATGAAAACCTCCTTCTTTGAGATGACAGTCGCCATGGCTTTTCAGTACTTTAAACAGAAGCAAGTGGATATAGCCGTTATCGAAACTGGTATGGGGGGCAGACTTGATTCAACAAATATTGTAATACCGGAAATATCGGTAATAACAAATATCGGCCTTGATCATACACAATACCTTGGTAATACTCTGGCAAAGATAGCAGAAGAAAAAGCTGGCATAATAAAGAACAAGGTGCCTGTGGTTATTGGTGAATCAGATCCTGAAACAGCTCCTGTTTTTATTGAGAAAGCACGTGAGCATGACTCAGCCATCTTTTTCGCGGATAAAAATTTCTCGCTTGAACTCCTCGGGGAGGAAAGTGATCAATACAGGCAGGTATTTAATGTTTATAAAGACAAAAAACCATTTATGCAGAAACTGCATACGGATATGACCGGTAATTACCAGGGCATGAATATTATCACCGTACTGCAGGTAGCAGAGCTGCTTATTGCCGGTAATACCCTGGATAAAGACTCATTACGCAGAGGCTTAAGGAACGTGAAAGAGGATACCGGGCTCAGTGGCCGGTGGATGATGGTAAGGCAGTCTCCACTGGTTATTTGTGATCCGGCACATAATTACGCGGGACTCAAAATTGTGACAGAACAGTTGGTGAGTCTGCAAAAGAATAAACTCCATATAGTTCTTGGAATGGTCAATGATAAGGATGCTCATACAATACTTGGTCTTTTCCCCGAAGATGCTGAGTATTATTTTACCAGGGCCTCCGTACCAAGGGCAATGGATCAGGATACATTGAAGGAAGCAGCCTCGGGGTATTCACTCTCCGGTAACACCTATGCATCAGTAGCCAGGGCCTATGCTGCTGCTTTGCAGGCAGCAAGACAGAATGATGTGATTTTTATCGGGGGCAGCACCTTCATAGTTGCAGATTTTCTGAAAACACCATAATTGTGGTGATATCATTTATTCATTATTTAATTATTTATATCTTGTTGACAGAAGGATGCGCCTTGTTGAAAGGACGATAAGGATTGCCGACCCTGATGACGAATGCAGGATAGTGGAACCGGAATCCGTATGTGATGGAAGCAGATTGCCGGTTTTGCTGACAGAAGAGAACAGGTCAGGCAACGATGAAAGCATTAATGCAAATGATATGAGTTAAGTGAATATAATATTAAGCCGGGAAAATGAAATATTTTAATCTGATTGTGCGCTCACTGATCCTGCTTCTGTTAATAAAACCAGTTCATTGTGTTTTTTCACAGGAAACAGGAAAAATTGTAATACTGCATACCAATGACCTTCATTCACGCCTGGATGGTTTTGCTCCTTCTTTGGAATACAGCCCGCTGCTTACAGGTAATGATAATACCGAAGGCGGATTCAGCCGACTGGCCGCCATCATAGAGGAAGTGAGGAGGGAGAATCCCGGCCGGACCCTGGTTTTTGATGCCGGGGATTTTCTGATGGGTACTATCTTTCATTATATGGAGGAATATAAACCTTTACAATTGTCCCTTATGAAAGAAATGGGATATGATGCTGTTGCCCTGGGCAATCACGAATTTGATTACGGTCCGGGCAGGCTGGAGGATATCATCAGTAATTCAAAGGCTGCAGACGATATACCCTGCTTATTGCTGGGGAACGTTGATTTTGATAAAAAAGACAGGGGCGATGATAGTTTTCAGGATCTCTTTGATAAAGGTGTTATAAAACGTCATATTATTCTTGAAAAAGGAGGGGTTAAAACAGGTGTCTTTTCATTGATGGGGGAGGATGCAGGTGAGGTGGCACCATTCGCTGCTCCACTGTCTTTCAGTAAAAATACAAGGGCAGCCAGGAAGATATGCAGGGAACTGATGGCTGAGGGTTGTGATCTGATTATATGCCTGTCGCATAGTGGACTGGAAAAAGATGACGACGGTCAGTGGACCGGTGAGGACTTTAAGCTGGCTGAAAAAGTGGACGACATAGATATAATTATCAGCGCTCATACCCATACGGAACTTATGGAGCCTCTTATAATCAATAATACGGTTATAGTGCAGACGGGCAGTTACGGCCGGAATATAGGGAAACTGGAAATTGTTATGGATGAAAACGGTTTCGGTGTGACAGATTACTCCCTTATAGCTGTTGACGATAATGTAAAGGGTGACGCTGATGTGCAGTCAAAGATAGATGATCAAAAAGATCTTATTTCACGCAAACTTCATGGTATTACTGGGTACAGGCTTGATGATACTATTGTGAGTACAAAATTTGAGCTGGTTTGCGATGAGCATGGAGGCCTGGAGGAGAGTAACCTGGGACCCCTGGTGGCTGATGCAATCTATCAGTATGTAAATTCCGGTACCGGCGAAGGAACTGATATAGCCATGGTGGCTGCCGGGGTTATACGTGACCGGGTGGTACCGGGGATTCAGACCACACAGGATATTTTTCGTATAATGTCGCTTGGATCCGGTGAGGATGAGGTTCCTGGTTATCCCCTGGCAAGGGTCTATGTTAATGCCAAAGAGCTTAAAAGAGTGCTGGAAATATTACTTGTTGCCTGGAAATCAGCACCTTCTAATTATTGCTATTACTCAGGCCTGGAGGTAGAGTATGATCCGGATAAAGGTTTTCTCAGGAAGATCAGCTCAATAAGCATCAGGAATGATAATGGTGTGCCGGTACCAGTGGATTTTTCCCGGAATAATGATACGCTGTATTCCATTGCAGCCAACTCGTATATGCTTGAGTTTATAGGCATTATTCAAAAGATGACCTTTGGGCTGATACGGGTTAAGCCAAAAGATATAAATGGCAATGAGATAGCCGATATGTCATTCGCTGTTATTGATTTTGACAGTACAGATCCGGGTGTGCAGGAAGGGAAGGAATGGCTTGCATTGCTTAATTATCTATCCTCTATGAAGGATGTTGATAATGATGGTATACCCGATCTTCCTTTAAAATATGAATCTCCGGGATTAAGCCTTGTGCCGCTGCAATAGTATCAGGAGATATAACTCTTCACCTGTTCATAATTTGGCATAGCCACCGCGGCTGAATGAACAAAAGAATGTCCCAGTACCCATTCCACAGCCTGTTTATATGTTGGTTCTTCACCCTGGTTGAAGGAATAAGGACCGGCCGAGCAGGTTTTCATGGCAATAATGCCCGTTCCCCGGGCCGCCGCCTTATCCAGTTCATCAATCAGCACCTCCTGGTCCCATTCAGTTGACCACTTGGACAGTGAATGAGTGAAACCTCCCTTATAGTTGAAAGCATGCATTATAACATCATAGAATTTATCACTGTTGTTCTTTTTAAGCAGACCCAGGCCGAAATCGTGCGAGGAGAAGCCATGAGCCCTTATTGTTCCGTTTCTCTTTTGCCTGTCATAGAATTCCAGAACCGCCTCATGGTATGTCAGGTCCTCCCTGTCAGCGCTGTGAAAAAGCATTATATCAATATAATCAGTGCCAAGGGCTTCCAGGCTTTCAGCTATGCGTTTTTCCAGTATGCCTGTTATCTCCCTTTGTCCCTGCCTGCCTTTGCCTCCATGCCTGAGCTCATCAGGCTCAAGATGCATCTTAGACTGTATAATAATATTTTTTCTGTTTCCTTTTACAGCCCTTCCTACCAGCCTTTCATTGTTGCCTCTCGAATACGACCGCCCGGTGTCAAGAAAATTTATCCCCCTGTCAATGGCAAAGCGTATAAGTCCCTCATCATTGGTCCTTGCTGCACCGAAACACAGGGGTGTGACATAAATGCCTGTATTACCCAGCTCGTTTTTCACCGGCTCCTTATTATCATCCTGCATTCTCCCGGATGATAGTAATCCCAGTCCTGCCAGTCCAGCCCCTGTTCT
>JBKHBA010000122.1:0-7468 GCA_046542595.1 Bacteroidales bacterium
TCAGCTATCTCCCACTGTATGATCTCTTCATTTTTGCATGAGAGCAGAGCAAGAAGCAGTGTACATATAATAATACCAGAATATTTACTCATAAAAAATATTTACATTGTTTAATAATATTTTTATCCAAGCTTCATTCTTTCCACAGCTTCCATATTCCTTTCATTTGATATGGCTTTGGCTGCGGGGGTATAGAGAAAGTCTATCAGGTCAGCATATCTATTTATCACCTTTCCTCTCACTACTTTGGCTGTGGCATTAATCAGGCCATTATCTTCAGTAAAGCCTTCGTCAAGCACTCCCAGTGCAACCGGCAGCCAGCGTTGCGGGAACATTTTGGCATATTTACCGTTAGTCCGGTATTCATTTATTTCCTTTTCTATAAGCATCAGCACGGCTCTCTTGCCTTCTTCTGAATCGGCAGTGATATTTTTATCGTCAAGGAATGCCTTGAGGTAATGCTGGTTCGCCACCACCAATCCCACGGTGTATGGCTGCTGGTTATTATGCAGTATACACTGATCAATATATTTTGATTGTTCCATAATGGCCTCTTCAATACTTTCCGGACTGTATTTTTCTCCGTCATCCGAAATAAGCAGGCTCTTAAAACGTCCCAGCACATACAGGTACCCGTCTTCATCAAGATAACCAAGGTCTCCGGTATGCAGCCAGCCCTCCCTTATAGTCTGCTCAGTGGCGATCTTATTCTTCCAGTAACCGTACATCACATTGCCGCCCTTAATAACTATTTCTCCCTTTTCGCCAGCAGGCAATGAATTGCCCTCTTCATCACATATCTTAAGTTCCATATTATTTACCAGCTTACCTGATGATCCGAGCTTATGGTTGGTTTTGGAGTTGGAGCTGATAATCGGTGAGGCTTCTGACAATCCGTAGCCCTGGAAGACGGGAACACCAATGGCATAAAAGAATTTCTGCAGCTCAATATCAAGAAGGGCTGCTCCACCAATGAAATATTCCAGTTCACCGCCAAAGAAATCACGTATCTTTGAAAAAACCAGCTTGTCAAAGAACCTGACCAGTGGACCTAAGAACTTTGAAGCACCTGTTCCCCTGTTCCAGCCTTCTTTATTATATGCATATGCGATTTTAATTCCGGTATCGAACATAAAGGAGGTGAATTTGCCTTTCTCCCTTATCCCCTTTTCTATATTTTTCTTAAAATTTTTTGACACTGCCGGTGCACTTAAGAGTATGTTGGGTTTAATTTCCCTCATATTGACCGGGAAGTTCCTCAGTGTCTCCATGGGTGATGAACCCTGTTTTACAGAGGCCAGGCTTGCACCTTTTCCCATAAAAGCAAATATTGCAGCTGTATGGGCAAAAGAGTGATCCCAGGGAAGATAAAGCAGTGTTTTCCAGTAGGGAGGGATGTCCATAAGGCTGTATGCCTGGTAGCAATTGGTGATATAATTACCGTGAGTGAGTATAATGCCTTTTGGATCAGCAGTGGTCCCGGAGGTGTAGCATATATTTGCAAAGTGATCGGGACTGATACTCTTATATTTTTCTTTGAAAATTTCGGCATTAGCTTCCTGTGAAAGCCATGCCTTACCAAGCTTCCTTACCTGGTTAAAATGAATCTCATTATCACCGTATTCCTCTTTTGTTTCAAAACATATTATCTTTTCTATAGTACTGCATTCATCCAGCACTTCCATCAGTTTGGGTGTCTGCAGTGCCGATACCATGATAAAACGTGATTCCGAGTGGTTAAGCCTGAACCTTACTTCTTCAGCATTTAGTTTTGTAGAGAGGGGTACATTAATTGCGCCGGTATACAGAATACCCAGCTCGCCAATAACCCAGTTATTGCATCCTTCCGATAAGAGGCTTACCCTCTCTCCCTCATTCAATCCGAGTTGGAGGAGACCGGCAGCAAATTCATGTACCTGTTTTCTTACCTCTGAGTAATTAGTGCCAACATATTTATCCCCGGGTTTCTCCCAGAGATATACATTATTGCTGTATTTATTTACATTCTCTTCAAAGAATTGAACTATGGATTTCATGCTTGGATTATTACTGTTATTGAATTGATTCTTTTCTTAGCTCAGCCTCGTGGAACCGTTATCCCGCCGAAGCCAACCGGGACTGCGAGCTCAGCATAGCTGATTCGCTCGCATAATTCATCCGAAGATACAAATTTTTGTCATATATGAAATATTACTGTGTTGCCCGTTTTTTCATTGTGATGCTAATTATTTGTATATTTGTTTTATAGTGTTAACAAAAACCCATCAAATATGAAGACTGTAGTTACAATATCCCTGGCCCTGATAATACTGACCGGATCATGTAAATTCATTGAGGAAAAAGGCTGGTTTGGAAAGTCAAGGGTTGACACTATGGCTGTCTGGCAGGCCAGGCAGGATAGCATAAGGGTGGCTGATTCAATACAGGCTGAAATTGAACATATGAAGGCAGTGGAACAGGCCCGGCTTGATTCTCTGCAGGCAGCCGAACAGGCACAGCGTGAACAGGAAGAACGCCTCAGATATCATATTATTGTTGGCAGTTTCCTGACACCCGAATATGCAGAAGATTTCAGGACTTATTACCAGTCAATGGGTTATGATGCAAAGATAATTGACGGACCAAAGAAGCGCTTCCGCCTTGTTTCTGCCGAAGCACATGATAACCTTAACCGGGCAATCTCCAGGCTGGTACAGTACCAGGATACAGTTAATTTTGAATCCTGGTTATATATTAACAACTGATAATCTTCAGTGCAGCCGGAGGACCGGGTTAAATATCCAGTTAACCAGGGTACATTCTTTATTACCTGATTATTGTTTCTGATCTGTCGGGACCAACGGAGATGATATCCACCGGTATTCCCGTTTCCTTCTCAATATAGCTGATGTATTCTTTCAGGGAGTCAGGCAGTTCACCGTATTTATCCATACCGGTAATGTCTTCTTTCCATCCATCCATCTCAATATATACAGGCTCAATATCAGTGTTTATATCATAGGGCAGCTCCCGGCTGATGGAGCCATTGATATTATATGCTTTACATACCCGTATTTTATCAAAACCGCTCAGCACATCAGCCTTCGTCATTATCAGTGATGTTACACCGTTTATCATGCATGAATATTTCAGTGCCGGCAGGTCAAGCCATCCGCAACGCCTTGGACGGCCTGTTGTAGCACCATACTCATGACCCTTGTCGCGAAGCTCCCTGCCTTTATCATTTTCTAATTCGGTGGGAAAGGGGCCGCTGCCTACCCGTGTGCAGTAAGCTTTAAAAATACCATGGATATTACCTATGGTTTTTGGTGATATGCCCATACCTGAACAGGCACCTGCACTGATGGTGCTGGATGAGGTAACGAAAGGGTAGGAACCAAAATCAATATCCAGCAGGGTACCCTGTGCCCCTTCGGCAAGTATTCTCTTACCTTCCAGCAGTTGATTGTTAATGAAATATTCGGTATTGATAAGCCTGAATTTCTTTAACAGCTCTATACCTTCAAACCATTCCTTCTCGTACTTATCGAGATCATAATCAAGCTTATAGTTATTGAGTATCTTAAGATGCCTCTCCTTGTGAATATTGTATATATCCCTGAAATTATTATTCAGTATTTCACCCGTTCTCAGTCCGGTCCGTGCAGTTTTGTCTGTATAGGCAGGTCCTATGCCTTTGCGTGTGGAGCCAATCTTTCTGTCGCCCATTGAGTCTTCGTATGCAGCATCCAGAAGGCGATGGGTGGGAAGGATAAGGTGTGCCCTTGTGGATATTATAACCTTGTTTACCAGCTCTTCGGCCGGCATATTCAGCGATTGTATCTCCTGGAGGAAAATTGCCGGATCTATAACAAGCCCGTTAGCTATAATATTGATCTTTCCATCCCTGAAAACTCCTGACGGGATAGTATGCAAGATATACTTCTTATTCTCAAATTCCAGTGTATGACCGGCGTTTGGACCGCCCTGGAACCTGGTAATAACATCATAATCAGGTGTTAGGGCGTCAACAATTTTACCCTTCCCCTCATCTCCCCACTGTAATCCCAGCAGAATATCGATTTTTCCCATAAGGTGGACAATGTTAAATTTTAAAAAAACATCGAAAAATACTAATTATTTTCCTTCTTTGCGATTAGTATTTCATCTTGTTGATAAAAAGCCTGCTTATGATTGCACAGCATGGTGATTATTCTCCCGGTTGTACTCATGAGCCTGGTGCATAAATGCCTGCAGTTGTGTTTCTATGGTCGCATCCTCCTGGCCATCATATGCAAAATTAAGCCATGGGATATTATTATGATCCTTTTTGAAGTCGCCCGAGACAGAGGCCACAATGGTTCCGGGCATGCATGTGAAAGGCAGGATGTAAACAACACCTGATATATTAAGACCGGTAAGCGATGCTGCTGATCCCAGTGCCACAACAGGCTCTCCATCGTAGTCTTTGTGTATATATGGAGCTGAGCCTCTTATAAGATCATCAATGGTGAAATAATCTTTCAGCCTGACATAATCATCTGCGGCTTCTGTTACCCTCTTATATGTATAATGCTGGTACATCTTCTGTATCTTTGATTTTATTATTCCGGCTCTGTTTCCTTTCCACCTGCTGTCGCGTGTGTACCTGTAAGTTGAGTAGTGCAGCCATTCACAGAATCGGGGCACCATGGTTTCAGCACCAAGTGCTTCCAGCCTGTTTACGAGGAAGGCACTGCAGAATGGATTATCTCTCATAAAAATTTCCCCAACAATGGCTACCAGTGGTTTTCTTTCTCTGTTGTTAACAGGTATTTGGCTGAAGGCCCTTCCGGCATCTTTAACAAAAGCAGGGATACCCCGCGCACCATTTTCGACAATATTAATTAATCTGTTAAGTTCTTCATTATATAGCCTGTCAGTATCACCTTTATTAATCTCGTATGGCCTTATCTCTTGCTTATATTTCCTTAAAACATCCACCCCGTTCGCCCCAAGCCAGGCTATCCTCCTGAACTTACCGGCATGCTGTTCTGTCAGTTCTGAATATGCATTATCATTACCGGGTGTTACCAGTGAAGCTTCATGAAAACCCAGCTTATCAAATATCTGCCTCTGCAGCTTATTATATTCACCGAAGCGGCAGGGACCGTTATGATCAGGCATAAAGAATGATGCTTTTGATGGGTCAAACCCGGCTTGCATAAGCTTTTTAAGGAAGCTGCCCGTGGTGCATATCATAGGAAAGCATTCCTGTCCGCTTGTGTGCTTCCGGGCAATTTCAAGGTCTTCTTCATCCTGCATGGGCAGAACTTCCGAACTGATACCACAGTTTCGTGTAGCTGCAGCCAGTATATGCACAACATCATTGGCATAGGGATAATAAAGTGTTCTGCCATCGAGAAGATTGTTTGCTGCGGATATTTTTTCAACACTTCCGGGAGTATTATGCATGCTCTTTTTATATCCCTTCAGGCTGTCAAGAAATGCTTCACAACGTGTTATCATGCCTGCTCCCGCACTGTGCTCGTCTATCTCAAGGTGAAGGAAGGGTTTGTCCTTCATTTCGTGTCTGACAAAATGTGATATGAAAGAGTCCGGACCGCATCTGAAATTGCCAAGGTACACCGCGTATAGATCTTCAGATTCCCTTACCAGCCTTGATGCAGCTATTATCTTTTGTCCGTTTGGCCAGTACATCATAGGATAATCTTCAAAAATATCATCTTGTTCGGGTGTCAGGAAATCGACAGGTATCGGTAATGTATTGAGGTTAATTAGTTTATTGATGAGATTCAGATTAAGGAGGGGGTCCCCTGTGTTATATGGCCTGCCCAGCACTACTACTTTTTGTATCTTACTGCCAAAGTCATGGTTCAGTATTTCTTTTCCCCTGGCCTTTAATGATTCTTCGAAATCTTTCTGTACCCTGTCGGCTTTAAGTATAGCTTTCCATGTCAGTGAAGGGCTTATGCCAAATCTGTCTTTCATAAATCTGCCCAGCTCTTTTTTCAGGGCTGTTTTATAATACCTGAAATGCAGGGAGGGCATAAGGAGTTTTTTTCTTATCTCCTCATCCCTGAAAGCACTTCTTACCATAAAAGGGGCGGCCTGCACCCAGGGGCAGTTACAATTATTGGTGGGATTACCATCACCGGCACTGGCGTTCACAATAAAGGGGATAAAGATATTATCTGCACCCTTATCAAGAAGATTTTTGATATGACCATGCATCAGCTCCACAGGCAGGCATGTTTCAGATACCATCAGTTCAATCGACTCCCTTACCAGTTTATTATCCGAAGGGTCTGATATTATGATACTGAAGCCCAGTTCTTCAAAAAAATTCCTCCAGAAGGGAAACTGCTGGTAAAAGATCATCAGGGCACGGGGAATGCCAATGCATGGTTTAACCCTGTCTGCATCCTCCTTGTAGTCGCCCAGCAGCATCCTGTTTCTTTCCTTAAAGAGATCCGGGATCCTGTTATCTTTTTTCTTTCTTTCTTCTTTTTCATATTTCTCACAGCGCCCCCCGTAGAAGAGTGCTTTTTCTTCACCTTCAATCTTTACTGATTGTATCTCGCAGTTATTTGAGCATGCATGGCAGGTAAATCTTTTTGTGCTGTATTCTTTACTGCTTATATCGAAGCCTTTAAACCTTGAGTTGCCAGAACCTGCCATCTGTTCCCTTGCCAGTATAGCTGCCCCGATGGCACCTGTTACATCAAAATGAGGGGGTATGGTAATTTTTTTTCCTGTTATTTTCTCAAAAGCTGATACAACAGACTTGTTATTTGTAACCCCTCCCTGGAAGAATATATTATCACCAATTGGTTTTTCCCCTACCACTTTCTGTATATAGTTCTGCACTATTGAATATGCCAGTCCGCCCAGCAGGTCATTAAGTGCCACGCCTTTTTGCTGATGGGAGTTAAGGTCAGATTCCATAAACACGGTGCACCGGTCTCCAAGCCTGGCCGGTTGTCCTGCCTCCAGTGCCATCCTTCCAAACTCTTCCTTTATATTTATACCAAGCTTCTCCGCCTGCTCTTCAAGAAAGGATCCTGTGCCTGCAGCACATACTTTGTTCATCTCAAAATCAACCACCACACCATCTTTTATGCTGATATATTTTGAGTCCTGTCCGCCTATCTCAAATATAGTATCCACAGTCCTGTCATAAGCTATGGCAGCTCTTGCCTGGGCTGTTATCTCATTCTGTATAGTATCCGCCCCTATAAAATCGCCTGTGAGATAACGTCCTGATCCTGTAGTGCCTGCAGCCCTGACCTTTATCCTGTTGCCCACTTCTTCATATATTTCTTTCAGTCCCTGCCTGATTGCATCCAGGGGTTTGCTTGCTGTAGGGAGGTACCTTCTTGCGATAACATTATTATCCCTGTCTATAAGCACAACATTTGTGCTCAGGGAACCTACATCAAGTCCCAGGTAAACATCATGCAGACCATTTGCATGAGGCAATTGCCTG
>JBKHBA010000123.1:0-7410 GCA_046542595.1 Bacteroidales bacterium
CATCCTTGCCGCATCTGCATCCTTGCCACATCTGCCCCAGGGTTATATTCATATAACTATAACAAAACCGGGAAACAAGTGTTCCCGGCCTTGTTTTATATGATTATATACCAGTATTTTAAATTTTTGTTTTATGTTAATTATTATTATAATCAAAAGATTTATCCGGTCTTTCCGGTATTGGCGGAACCTCAACAGGCTCTTTTTCCATTAAGATCATAAGATGTTCAATTGCTGCTTCCAGCTGTGCATCCTTTCCCTTAAAACTTTCATATGGCAGGTTATCAACCTCTATGTCCGGTTCAACCCCGTAGCCTTCAATAAGCCATTCACCATCGGGTGAATAGACCCCGTTCTCAGCTGCTGTGGCTATGCCGTTATCCACAAGCCTGTTGCGCTGTGACAGCCATATCTCGCCGCCCCATGTGCGTGTGCCTATCAATTTTCCCATTCCCAGTCTTCTGAAGCCCTCGGCAAAGGCTTCACCATCTGAAGCGGTATTTTCATCGATCAGCACAACCATATGTCCCCTGAAGGCATACTGCATATTCCAGTATGGTTTACCTGCCCTTGGTGCCCAGTAGAACCAGGCTTTCCTGAGTAATTTACCCAGTATCCAGCTGTCAATATTACCTCCACGGTTATGCCTGACATCAATAATCAGCCCTTCCTTGCGGTAGTTGGGATAATAACCTTTTACCCATTCAGTGTAATTATTCCCTCCCATGGCCCTCAGGTGGACATATCCTATACGTTCATCACTCTTTTCTGCAACTTCCCTGCTGCGTGTGTATTCCCACTCGCTGTACCTTATATTAGAGAAAGCACTTGAGCTGACGGGTTTTATTATCTCTTCGTATGTAAAGCCATCCGGCTTCTCAAAGCTTATTCTAACCTGCATGCCTGCCTTGTTGGCCAGCATTTTATTAACTGATGGTTCCGGCCTTGCATCAACACCGTCAATAGCGATGATGGCATCTCCCTCCTCAACCCTGAGGTAAGGTTTGGCCAGCGGTGAGGTTTCCGTGGGATAATCAGGGTCGGTCATATAAATATGATCTATAATAAAAACTCCTGATGACCTGTCTTTATGTAAATCGGCTCCGAGATGCCCCATGGTTATATTATCCGGCGATGTGCGTTTGTCGCCACCTCTTACAAACATATGCAGTGTTGACAGTTCCGATATCATCTGTGCCATCAGGTCATCAAGTTCATACCTGTCGGTGACACGTGGCAGCAAGGCACTGTATTTATCATACACAGCATCCCAGTCAAGACCATGCATTCCGGGATCGTAGAAGTAATCGCGTTCCATTCTCCATGCATCCCTGAACATCTGTTTCCAGTCTTCAACAGGGTCAATATTGAATGCCCAGTTAATAATTTTGAGTTCATGCTCCAGTTCATCAAGTTTTGAGGCCGAAGTTTTCATCACGTATATACCATCGTTCTTCCTTAGAAGTATATTTTTGCCGTTGCCTGAAACAGCAAAGCCACTGATGCCTGAGGCCAGTGTTTTGGGTTTGTTATCAGGTTCATTGCTTATCTTCAGGGATTTGACAGCACTGCCCCTGCTGCCGTCTTCGCTTTGCATGTAAATAAGCTGGTTGCCTGTAACATAAAAGTTCCTGTAATTGCCTGCGCTAAGGGGTAGTTCATACAGGCGTGATTCTATACCTTCAAAATCAATTTCAACTTCCTGCAGCTCATCGTTCCTTTTTGTTTCTTCCTGCAGCTCCTTGTTTTCTTTTATTTCTTCCTGAAGCTCGTTGCTTTCCATAAAGGGGAACCGGGCATCATCACTCAGGGCAAGAGCATATATTTTTGATGTAAGGTCAAGATGAGGATCAGGCTGCCGGCTGCCCCACGGACTGCCAACCGAACTGTTGAATGTCCTGTCGGAAATAAAATACAGCCATTTGCCATCGGGACTGAAACGTGGATTATAACTGTCGAGCCGTTCAGTGCTCAGGGTATGCGACTTTTTATCATCAATGCTGTATACCCTGATAATCATATTCCTGTTACCGGCACTGTTTACATAAGCTATCCATTTGCTGTCATGTGACCAGGCTAAAGGATCCCTGAAGCCTGAGAAATCATTCTCATCGATCAGAGTGGATTTGCCTTTTTCTGTGTCAAACAGTTTAAGCCTGTTGTCCTTTTCACTATATACTATATATTTCCCATCAGGTGAGATGGAATAATTAGTAATAAGGTTTGTTGATCCTTCTGTCAGCTGCACCGGTTTATCCAGTCCCAGATGACCTGACTGCCATATCTCGAACTCCCCGGACTCATCAGAAAGCATAAGTACCTTATCATCGTTAGCCGCAAAGGAAGCGTCTTTATACCTTACCCCGTATTTCCTGGTTATCTCGGACCAGCGCTCCCCGTTAACGGGGAAATTAAAGACCCTTCCGCGTGATGTTATTACTACGTTTTTGCCATTATGAGAAATATTAACGGATGATATCTTTGATTCAGGGTCACTTATCCACTGTTTTCGTTTCTGATCAAAGTCAGAAAACAGCTCTATTTCCGGAGTCTTTTCCTGCCCGGTATTAATATCATACAGAATAATATCTGCACCTTTCTGGCATACTATCCGCCCATTATCCATGTCAGCCTCGCAGAGGTCCCAGCCCGAAGCAAAAGTATGCTGTTGCATATCTTCACCTTCAGTGTTCATAGACCATATATTCATTGTGCCGTCCCTGTCAGAGAGGAAATATATCCTGCCCTTATAATACATGGGATCCTTGCTTGTACCATCATAATCGCCTGTCAGGTGAACAGCTTCGTTCTTGCCGTCAAATTTCCAAATGGATTGTGCTGTGCCACCCATGTATCTTTTTGTATGACTCGACTGTTTTCTGAGCCTGGTAAAAAATAATTCGCCTTCGTCTGAATAGCTGCCCTGATCAGCCTGGAAAAGGGGTATGAGCGTGGAATATGATGTTTCGGGATCAATCCTGAGCAGCTGGGCATTTGGTATGGTGGAATAATAATTTGTTGAATAAAGAATCTTACCGTCACCTGTCCACTGGCTGATAAGCGGACTGTTCTCCTCATAAGTCAGTCTTTTAGGTTTGCCTCCGCTTGCGGGTATTATATATATCTCAGACGGGCCTTCGTATTCGCCGGTAAAAGCAATATAATTGCCGTCAGGAGAAAAGCTGGCCTGTGTTTCCATGCCATGATGTGTGGTCAGGCGTTGAGATTTTCCGGAAAAGAGGTCATATTTCCATAGATCACCCTCTGCTGTAAAAACAATATTATCCCCATGGATAGTGGGGGACCTGTAATAACCCTTCTGCTGGCCGTGGGCACTGGCAGAAAAAGCCGTTAACAGGATAGTAAGAATGAGAGTTTTTGAAATTTTTAGCATTATCGAGGTTTTTGGGTTAATTATTTTATTATAAATATATATATTATGAATATATATTATGGTGTCAATCATTATGAATAAAGATGCATTATCTTAATTTCAGGCGGTCAACTTCTTCCAGGGTGTCCGGGTTGATAACTTCCATAATGATCTCATCACCATCAATATGAAACAGTACCAGTGCGTTCTGGGTGGTAAACCCACTTACCCATGCTGTCCATGGTGTTTCCTCCTGTGCATAGTACGGCGCACCTGCAGCGCCATTATTTATCTGGTATATTGTACGTTGCAGATCTATTTTTTCAAAATAATAATTTTCCGGGTATCTTTCCATATCAGGACTCACCTCGGTTCTGGCATAATTATGCTCATCGCCTGTCAGAACAGCTATCACCTTGGTGCTTTTGTTGACTATTATATCAAGCAGTTCATCCCTTCTTTCTATTATACCTTTGGCCAGTGGCGTGCCTGCAACATACGGGCGGTATCCGTTGTCACCATTATACCACATATCGTCGCCTACATGCCCGCCGTTGGGAAAGACAGGGGTATGCTGTGTAATGAATATATGGTCTATATCCGGATCCGATTCAAGCCTTTCTACTGTTTTATCCACCCATTGAAGCTGGCGGTCCATTATATACCCGTGCAGGCCACCGCTGCTGAACCTGATCATATTTGTGCTTGGCGCATAGAAATAGTCGGAATTAAGCACCAGCACCGCAACATTATCATGTGTATAATAATATACATTTTCCTTATAGGAAGGGAAATCCTTTGTTTGAGGAGAAGGATCGTAGCTTGCTCCGTCTTCGGAGAGGGGTCCGTTTTGCGGCATAACAAAATTATCTGCAAAGATGGCTTCCGATGACTCAGTTTCAAATGGAAAGCGGTCAATGGATATGCTCCACCTGTTCTCTTCGGCAAATTCCCTTGTAAGGGCTTCGTGATTGCCCATGCTCACATAAATAGGGAAGTAGGCTCCGAAAGGCTGCACTGCCCTTTTCCAGTTGGCATATTCCAGTTCAATGTGTTCAGGATTCTGCTGGTACCCGTTGATCAGGTCGCCCGAGAACTGGAAGAATGATACATCACGGTAGCGGGCCAGGGCCATTATCTTTTTCATAATATAAAAATTGGCACCGTACATATCCCTCTCTCCTCCTCCCTGGCCACTGCGTGAATCCGAAGCATAGGCAAAGGTAAAAGGAGCCCTTGAGCCGGGTTTGGGCGAAGTCCTGAAACTGTAGGTCTGGCTGTTATCGCCATAATTAACAGTGTATTCGTATTCAGTGGAAGCATCCAGACCGTCTATCCTAATCTCATGCCGGCTTCCTTTTTTTCCTTTATATTTTTTCCCGCCGACAGATACATCAACAGCAATATCCCTGTTGGTTGTTAGTGATATGGTGGCACCATCGTGTGTTAAAAGGTTTACAAAAGGGCCTTCAATTATTGTTGGTGCTATTTCAAAGGGCCCCTTCCCCCTGAATGACACAATGCCGTCATAAAGAAAATAACCGGCAGAACTAACTACCCTGTAACCAATAGTCCCCTTTTCTTCCTTCTCCCAGTCTACCATGTCATACCGGCCACTCATGGATTTTAATATCTCAATAGAGGCTTTGCCCTTAATTATCCTTGCTTTTGAATGAAAATAAACCGGATGCGGATGTTTGGAATCACCATAGGGTATGAAACCGTAATACATTGTGCCACTGAAATTGTTATCTTCAAAGTCAAAATGTATACCGCCGTCAGTACCTTCAGGACTTCCTGTAAACCTGGCAGGGGAAAAATAGGGCTCAGACAGGTTCTCATATATTCTTTCACCTGAAATTTCTATATACAGGCGCCCGTCTGTATCATAACTGATATTCGAATAAGATTCAGGTATAACCGTAAGCACAGTGTCTTGTGCAGAGGTACCGTAACCGATCATTAGCAGCAGAGCAGTGAGGATGGATGCATTCTTCATTCTTGGCCTGTTTAAAGTATAACATCTTATTTATTAACAAATTTAGTAAACAAAATTTTAAACACGCAGTATTGCATCTGCCTTTAATATATATAAGCATTCAACACCTCCGGCACAATTATTGACCTGCCCTGCTGCCGGTATAAGCTATTACTACATTAACATTAACCTGTATAAAGATTGTCAGCGGCGACCCTGGCTGCTTGTACTTTCCAGTTGTGGTTTGCGTGCCAGTGGCTCATCCCGCATGGCAGCATGGTAAGCCAGTGTTGCAACAACAACGGCATTATGTTTCAGATCATCCATCAGCAATCTTTCATATGTGTCCATTACGGTATGGTATGTCCTGCCATATTCAATCCTGTCCTGTATAAACTGAAAAGCAGGAAGCCCGAGTGCATCAAATACAAGATGGTCCGTACCGCTTGTATTTCTCAGTGTGACAGTGGAACAGCCCATATCTTTGAAAGGCTTGAACCATGCTTCAAATACCGGTTTGACCATGTCATTTTCCTGCAGGTATATGCCCCTGAATTTTCCCGTTCCGTTATCCATATTGAAGTATGCGGCAAAATTATCGAATCCTTCAAGCATATTGCCGTCTTTGTCCCGGATATACTTTTCCACATACCCTCTTGAGCCGTGCAATCCCTGTTCTTCTCCTCCCCATAAAGCGATGCGTATGGTTCTTTTTGGCTGTACACCGAGTGATTTAAGTATCCGCATAGCTTCCATCATAACAATACATCCTGAGGCATTATCAGCACCGCCTGTTCCTCCGTGCCATGAGTCATAATGGCCACCTATAAGTACAATCTCATCTTTTACTGCAGGGTCGCTGCCGGGTATCTCACCAATAACATTTGTTACATCCGGACTCTTATAAAACTCATTCTTTACTTCCACTTCGAGTTCCACATCCACATTATGCTCCAGCATTCTCTGTATGCGCCCGTGAGCCTCAAGAGGCAGGTATACTTCTGCTATGGGCTGCTCATCGCCTGATGTATACCTGGCTCCGCTTGAGCGGGGGATATTATATGTACCGCTGGATGATAATATCACGGCCACTCCTTCATCTTTCAGGAATTCAGCTGCCTGCTGTTGCAGCATCATTCTCCTCCTGTAATCCTCCATATTGAAATTACCACGTCTACCACGGCCGGCATAGCTCATTTCCTTAATACTTTCCAGTTCCTCTTCGCTGTACCTGCTGGCAACAGGGTCAAAACTTACTTCGGCAGAGCTGTTTGAAGGCATAATAACGATCTTTCCTTCAATTGCCCTTTATATTTTTCAAAATCATCTTCATTGTTTATATCAAGCAAAACAGGACTGCCTTTTACCGCTCCCCTGGTGCTGCCTGTCCATGCCTTTGGGTTAGCAGCAAAGTTAGTGTAATAGGGAGCAGTCATGGCAACATATGTCTTCTGGTTATCCCAGCCACCACGGTCAAAAGGCCTGGCCGTTTCTATTCTTACATTTTCAAGCCCGTATTCCTTCATCCTTGAGTCTGCCCATTCATCAGCTCTTTTCTTTCCTTTTGACGCTGTTAAACGCGGACCGGTAAAATCAGTCATCCAGAATGATAAATCTTCTATATCAGAATTTTTAAAACCTTCCTGCTTGATCTTATATACCATATTAAGATCAACAGGTTCATGCTGGGATATAATTGTTCCCGTAATAACAAAAAGCAATAATGCCGTTGCTGTTAAATATTTAATATTCATCTGTATTGGTTTTTATTAAAAAAATATCCCCAAATTTAAGAATTAATATTCCCTGCAACCTGCTGACTGTATGATTTAACATTAATTAACTTTACATTTGTCCCGGCAGAAAAAACATGAGTAAAATGATTTATCCGGAGGAGTTTGAGCTAAAGGTGGGTTTTGATCGTATCCGTAACAGGATTCATGATTCCTGCCTCTCGCAACAGGGACGTGAAAAAGCTTTTAATATAGGCTTTACCGCTGACAGGAGTGAAATTATAACTAAAATCGACCAGACGGCTGAATTTCAGAAAATACTGGAA
>JBKHBA010000124.1:0-7397 GCA_046542595.1 Bacteroidales bacterium
GAACAGGATGACCAACAGGATGAGCAGGATGATTCCGCCCGGCCTGATCAGCAGCAAATGTCGAAAGAAGATGCTGAGCGACTGTTGCAGGCACTGGCAGAGAACGAGGAAGAGATACAGGATAAAGTAAAAAAAGCAAAAGCTGCAAAATCGAGGGTCAGGACATTAAAAAACTGGTAGTGACAGATGAAAAAGATATTTTTAATATTATTGTATATCCTGTCTGGCTTCAGCCTGCAGGCCCAGGATATCAGCCTGAGTGTTGAAGCTCCCTCGGTAGTGGCAGTGGGGGAACAGTTCAGGATAAGCTGGACAGCTAACACGCGGGGAGGCGATTTCGCTGCTCCAGACCTTGATGATTTCTCCCTGCTCTCTGGTCCCCAGACGTCTTTCAGCCAGAGCACACAGATAGTTAACGGTAAAGTGACATCAACTATTTCCAACACATACAGCTATTACCTGCAGGCCACAAAAGAAGGTGAATTTACTGTTGCACCGGCAAAGTTGATGATCGACAACAAGGAATATTTATCTGACCCTGTGGAGATAAAGGTGGTAAAAAACGGTCAGGGTACAGGAAGCCAGGGTGCCGGAACTGCCGGGCGCGAGCAGGACACAGGGGAGGAAGTTAGCTCCTCTGACCTGTTTGTAAGGCTGTTGCTTAACAAGGATGAGATATTTATAGGCGAACATGTCCTGGCAAGACTCAAAATATATTCACGGGTGGATCTGTCAGGTATACAGGAAGTGAAGTACCCCGATTTCCAGAGCTTTATGAAAGAGGACATTGAAACGCCTCCCCTCAGAACCCTCGAGAGGGAAGATGTCAGGGGCAACATTTATGGCACAGGCGTACTGCAGCGTTTCCTTCTGTACCCGCAGAAAACAGGCACCATCACTATCGATCCGGCTGAGCTGACAGTGTTGCTGCAACAGAAATCGAGATCCAATGATCCTTTTTTCGGTGATTTCTTTTCATCCTTTTCCACCACACCGCGGAAGATAGTCACACTGCCGGTGGAGGTAAAGGTAAAACCCCTTCCGGATGGTGCCCCTGATGATTTTAAAGGGGCCGTAGGTGATTTTACACTGGGCAGCTCCCTCAGTGCTGACACAGTGCATGTTAATGATGCCCTGACACTCAAAATCACACTAAAAGGCAGCGGCAATCTTAAGCTGGCTGCGGCCCCTGATGTTGAGCTGCCGCCTGATATTGAAGTTTATGAGCCCGAAACCAGTTCCGAGCTTAATGTAAGATCTTCGGGCACATCGGGAACACGAACATTTGAATATGTTCTGATCCCGCGTTATCACGGGAACTTTAAAATACCCTCACTCAAGTATGTCTTCTTTGATCCCTCTTCCGGCCGGTACGAAACGCTCACAGGAGGTGAACATTCCTTTGTGGTGCTGAAAGGCGACGAAGAGCAGGGATCAACACAGTTGCATGGGAGAGTGTCAGGGGAAAATGTCAGGTTCCTGGGCCGCGACATAAGGTATATTGATACATCAAAACCGAATCTGAATTCACTGAATAATATACTTATTGCTGATAATGCTTTTCTCTATGCATTCCCCGGGCTGGCACTGTTCTTTATTATTATGGTGATAATAAGACGTGAACAGATAAAGAGAAACGCGGATATTGCACGTGTGCGGAACAGGAAAGCAGCCGGTATAGCAGCCAGAAGGCTGAAAAAGGCGGCCTCCTGTCTTAATGAGTCTGATACCGAAGGGTTTTATAATGAATTACTAAAAGCCTTATGGGGATATCTGGCTGACAAATTCAATATACCTGTATCTGAATTGAGCACTGATACGGTAAACAGTATCATGATAAGAGATAAGTACGATGAAGAGATAAGCGACGAACTACAGGATGTAATTGCTAAATGTGAATATTCCAGGTATTCTCCGGATACGGATATCTCCACCGCGGATGAGATATACAAAAAAGCAGAGGAAATAATAAAAAGTATTGAAAAAAAATAATATCCTTTGACATGAAGCATGTGATATGCATGATAAGCATTTTAATGATTTTCTCCCTGGCAGTGCAGGCTGAGAAAGGAGAGGAGGAAAGTATTTATGAAGAGGCACTGGCAGAGTACAGGGAGGATAATTTTGGAGAGTCGATGGCACTTTTTGAAAAACTGATAGCCGCCGGTTGTTCATCCTTTGAGCTCTATTATAATGCAGGTAATGCTGCTTTTAAGACAGGTGATATTCCCACGGCAATACTTAATTATGAGAAGGCATTGCTGTTTAAGCCATTCAATGATGATGCCCTGCATAACCTGGAAATGGCAAGGAGCTATACGGCTGATAAGCTTGAAGCTATTCCCGAGATATTCTTTGTAAGCTGGTTCAAAAAAGTCTCCCTTCTGTTAAACACTAACCAATGGGCGCTGATAAGCCTTCTTTCATTTACCCTGTTTCTTGTACTCCTTGCCGTCTTCCTGTTCTCGGCCCGCTATAAGACAAAGAAATACAGCTTTAGTGCTGCAATGATAATTTTTATTATAAGCTTGCTCTCATTTATGCTGGCTCTAACCAACAAATCACTCACATGGAATAATAAAGAGTCAATAGTCATGGAGCCCCAGGTTACAGGCAGAAGTTCTCCCGGCACCGGCGGGCGTGAGCTGTTCGTTATACATGAAGGAACGAAAGTAAAAGTGGAAGATCAGCTGGGTGAGTGGTATGAGGTGAAACTGCCGGATGGTACAGTAGGCTGGATACCAATGGATTTTATTGAAAAGATTACACCCTGAGCAACCATTTTTTTTATAGCTTTGTCTATAAACTTATAAAGCAACAAAAAACACCTGCTATGAAAAGCATTATTTCGTTTGCATGTATAATGATGATAATGATATCCTGCGAGAAACCCAACCGTACCCCTGAAGGACCAACGGATGTAAGAATTAAAAACCTTACTGACCAGGTTTTTAATGATGTCAATGTTGATACGGGTGGAGGAGAACATAATTATGGTGAAATAGAAGCAGGTGGAATCACCGATTATTTCAGGTTTGACAAAGCCTATCCTGATGCTGAGATAACGGCCACAATAGACGGTGAGGTATATACCACCGGTGAAAAGGATTATACCTATGCTACATATATTGGCCCGGATAAAATAACCTATGAGGTGTTTATTTTAAATCCTGAACAAAAAATTCTGGAGGTTGACGTCGTGCTCGACGGACCAATAGACCAGGAATAAAATTGCACTACCCTAAATTGCCAGATCAAAAATAAATTTGCTTTTTCCTGAACAATTTATTATGTTATATGTTATGTAATTGACTAATGTGATTTCTTCATTATTAGTCTTCCAAAAACTAGGTTTTTTGGTTAGGTTGGTTGGTTTTTAAGAGTCCCGTTCCGCGGGACTCTTTTTTTATACCCTGACGGGCGGTCGTATTTATTCCAATTTATTTATTCCTCTTACCTTTCAGGCTTATTTTTTTTAGATTTGTGTTCATAATATAATCCCATGGATGAATTTCTGACAGCCTGTCCGCGTAATTGTTACAGCACCTGCAGCTTCAGGGTGCAGGCAGAAAATAACAGGATAGTGAGGATACTGCCTGACAGAAACAATATGGCCGTACCTGAAGGCCCCTGTATCAAAGGTCTGTCCTATATCGAAAGGTCTTCATCAGCAAAAAGGCTGTTAATGCCACTAATAAAAAACAGTAAGGGTGGGTTTGACGAGATAAGCAATGAGGAGGCTCTTGATATAATAGCCGGTAAGATAAGGGGCTTCCGCGACAGGTATGGCCCGAAAAGCATATTATATTATACCGGCAGCGGCAGCTCAGGGCTTACAAATGAAATAGGCCATAACTTCTGGGATGCAGCAGGCGGGGCCACCCTCACCTACGGGAATTTTTGCTGGCCTGCGGGACTCGAGGCGGTGAGACTGACACTCGGAGAGGTAAAGCATAATGTACCATGGGACCTGCCGAATGCATCGCTGATACTTATCTGGGGCAAGAATCCGGCAGAAACAAACGTACAGGAGATGGCCTTTATCGACAGGGCTAAAGAGGCGGGAGCCGGTGTGGTGGTTATTGATCCGCGCAGAACAGCCACTGCCGACAAAGCAGATATGCTGATACAGATAAACCCGGGCACCGATGCTGCCCTGGCACTGGCGCTGGCCTCTGTGATAATAGAGGAAGGCCTTGCTGACAGGCAGTTTATAAAAGATCATGTCCTGGGATTTGATGAATTTGCCGACTCCCTGGATATCAGTCCCGAAAAGGCAGGTGAGATATGCGGCATACCGCCGGGGGTAATTTATGATCTTGCCCTTATGATGGGTAAAACAAAACCGGTGACCATCCTCCCGGGTTACGGGATGCAGCGCTATACAAACGGCGGGCAGACAGTAAGAGCCATACTGGCCCTGGCGGTGATAACAGGCAATATTGGTCTGAGAGGAGGAGGGTTTAACTATGCAAACCTGCAGGGTTATGTCTTTGATGAAACAAAGGAACCCTTAAGTTATTATCCGTGGATAAACAGCTCACCCAGGTTCAGGCGCAACATATCAATAGCTACACTGGCGGAAGACCTGCCTGGAGAATCAGATCCGGCCATACATATGGCATGGGTGGAAAGGGGTAATCCTTTTACCCAGGCATGTGATATTAACAGGCTGAAGGAGGCTTTTGAAAGTATTGATTTCAAGGTGGTGACAGACCAGTTTATGACTGATACGGCACTGCAGGCAGATATAATCCTTCCGGCAAAGAATATGTTTGAACAGCAGGACATAATAAGCTCGTACTGGTCGCCATACATATTCTATAAACCACACGTGCTCGATCCGCCACCGGGTGTTATGCCGGAAGCGCAGATATATTACGAACTGGCCCGGAGGCTTGGTATAGAAACTGAAGAGGCCGGCATACCGGCACCGGGAACAGGTAATATGGATCATTGGCTGCAGCAAAGGATAAGCGGCATGAGTAATTTAACACTTGATGATCTTAAAGAAGGGATAAAGAAGGCACCCGGACTGCAGGAGATAGCTTTCTGTGACCATAAGTATAAAACGGGGTCGGGAAAGATAGAGCTATACTCCCGGGATGCTGAAAAGATATGGGGCATATCCCCCCTGCCTGGTTGTGAGAAGGCGTTTAAAGACGAAAACAGAAATTCGCACAGCCTTGTATTTATGACGCCCAACACCCATTACAGGATACACAGCCAGTTTGGCAATCTTGATATTATACGTCAGTTTGATCCTGAACCCCTGCTTGCTGTATCAGTGAGCGATGCCCTGGAAAAAGACCTTGCTGACGGGGACATGGTAAGGGTGTTTAACGACAGGGGTTCGATGGAACTGAAAATAAGGATCAGTGCAAGGATGAAAAAAGGCTGCCTCTCTCTGCCTAACGGGTGGTGGAAGACAGAAGGGGCCTGCGGTAATTTCCTGTCGGCCGGCAGGGAGACTGATATGGGTCATGGCACTGCCTTTCATGACAACCTTGTTTCAATGGAAAAGATATAATGGCAAAAGGCTTTATTTTTAAATATGACCTCTGTGTGGCCTGCAATGCATGCGCCGCAGCCTGCTACCTTGAAAACAAAGGGGAGATGCCATGGCGTATAGTCCTGAGTGATAACCCCGGGGGCTACCCCGGATTGCCGGTACATAATATATCAATGGCCTGTAACCACTGTGAAGAGCCTGTATGTATGCAATCCTGCCCTGCAGGTGCTTACAGCATCGATAATGATTTCAGTGCAGTGATACTTGATAATGATAAATGCATAGGATGTAATTACTGCTACTGGAACTGCCCCTATGATGCACCGCAATATAACAGTAAGAGCGGTACGATGGAAAAATGCCATCTCTGCACAGACAGACTCAGGGAAGGGATACTGCCTGCATGTTCATCTGCGTGTCCCACAGGAGCCCTCGGCTATGACAAGATTAGCGATAATACTGAGCAGGTGTATAACATTATGCCAAACAAACTTAAGCCTGCACTGGATATTATAAATCCGAGGGCGGCAGAAAAAATACCGCTTATCTACAGCGTAAGCAACACAGGAGAACCTTCAAGCCCTGAAATCAGAGCAGGCCTGAAAGCTCCCAAACCACCAGCGATTGAGGGAAAGAAAAAAGTGAATGTCCTATGCGAATGGCCTCTTATTATATTCACCATGATGTCTTCGGTGTTGTTTTCACTTAGTTTCTCTGCATGGAAAGGCTATGAATTAATATCTGCACCCTCATATATTGCCCTGCTTATTGCATCGGCACTGCTGTCACTTTTTCACCTCGGTAAACCGTTGCGCTTTTACCGCTCCGTGATAAATATCCTTTCCTCACCCCTGAGCAGGGAGATAGTTGCCTTCAGTGCCTTTGCCGTTTTTTCGTCACTGGCAATGATGTTCCGCCTGGAATTGTTATGGATGCTGTCTTTTATAAGCGGGTTACTGATGCTGGTATCCATTGATGCCGTTTATGTTTATTCTGATAACAGGCCTGTGATAAGATACCACAGTGCCCAGGTATTCCTTAGCGCTTTGCTGTTGTCTTCATTACTGATAGGTGAGCCGCTTCCTTTTATCTTTATAGGCACGCTGAAGGTCATATACATTTTTGTCTTTAAGGTAGCAAGGCTGTCATCACTGTTCGAAATGATTTACGGCATAGCTTATACAGCGTTTCTTATGTATGCCTCATACAGTCTTTTCAGTAGTCTGCCGGCTCATAAAATGTTAATTATTTTTGCAATATTGCTGGTTTTTGAGCTGGGGATGAGAATAATTTTCTATTTTGACTTTTCACCTGTAAGTTTGAGATTTGATTTTTCACGGAACAATAAATAGATATGAAGAAAACAATTAACAGTACAAGAATGCCTGTTTACAGGGATGCAGGCTTTGAGCTGGGCGATGCCGACAGCACATCAAAAGCCTTTGAGAAGGAAGCCGCACATGATCACAGTCCCGATAAATATATTTACTCCAGATACAGGAACCCTACCGTAACAGAAGCGGAAGAGGTACTAATGGATATTGAGGGAAGCAAATGGGCCCTGCTCACACAGTCAGGAATGTCGGCTATCGATACAGCCCTGTCAGTATTTCAGAAAGCGGATGACAAAAGGCCGTGGCTGTTCTTCTCAGAGATATACGGAGGCACCAACTCGTATATTGACTCTGTTCTGAAAGCACGGCGAGGCATAGATATTCACCGCTTTGATCCTGACGGCATGTCCTGTAACCTGGAAAAGCTGGAGGAGACCATTAAGGAACTCAGGCCCGCGGTAGTCTTTTTTGAGATCATCTCCAATCCCTTGCTTATAGTAGCCCCGGTAAAA
Organism: Bacteroidales bacterium; assembly: GCA_046542595.1. Lineage (GTDB taxonomy): Bacteria > Bacteroidota > Bacteroidia > Bacteroidales > VadinHA17 > UBA9300. The sequence goes on from JBKHBA010000124.1 coordinate 7,359, forward strand.
GAGATAATAGGGATAACTCATAAATACGGTGCCAGGGCA
>JBKHBA010000125.1:0-7385 GCA_046542595.1 Bacteroidales bacterium
ATCCCTTAGCTGTATCCTGTCAAAAATCAATTTATTGTCTTCGAAACGGATGCTGTCCGAGAACCTGAAATTTGATGGCAGGTAGTCCACTGTCATCGCGGCCTGCTCTGCCATAACAGTGCCATTAACAGAGATATCACCCTGCTCGCTGATTATTCTTACCTTACCTGATCCCATACCCTCAATATCAGAAGCAAAGGCTTTAAGGAAAATATTAAGTATGTCAAGGGGTATTCCATCTACCGAAGCCAGAAGATCCGTACGGCCGGGCTCGGGATCGTAATCTCCGCTTATGTTAAATGTGTTTTCCCCATCTATATTATTATTAATATTCAAATGTGCTAACTTTTGTCTGTTATCCCATTCAGACAGTAAACTAATATCACCATAATGATGTTCATTAATATTGAAATCTGTAATATTAACATCTGATTCCAGCATTATATTATTATATATATCGGTTATAAGTATATCTCCGTTTAAAAAGCCACCTACCCTGAAATCAATTTTTTTATCATTCTCAGCTGTCTGTACCCTTTCCAGTTTGTTAAGGCCTCTGAGGTCAAGTTCCCTGAAACTTATATTCAGGCTGTCCTCCGGGTTTTCCGATATTTTACCGTCTATCATGAAAAATTCATTATTCCTGCTCAGTAAAAAACTGTCAGCTGCAATTGCGGTGGAATCTATTAAAAAAGTACTGCCATACACCTGCCACTTATTATCATTAATAAATAATTCTGCAGGCAGGATGGCCAGGTCAAGCCTTGTATTATCAAAATATTCTTCAAAAGACCCTCTTGCTGATAGTTCACCATAATTTCTTGATTCCCCCGGATTGTCCCATGCGATATTGATGTCAAAGATGTCCTTGAATGCTTCAGATTCAATATCCAGGTTTTCAATATTCAGCCTGTTTAAAAGGCTTAACCTTTCACTTTGAAGCTTAAATGTCATACCGGAGTCAGCTGTTGTGCTCAGCAGGTATGGGTCGGAAAGACTGCTGGTATTATAGGTTATATAATGCCCGCCTGCTTCAATCCATATTTCCCTGCCCGGATGTATATTACCCTCAGCAGAGAAGCCCGGTGATAACAAAAATCCTGTTTCGAAGAACTCATTTATCCTGTCAGTATTTTTCAGATTGACCCGGTAATCAAAACTGTTGTTTCCGGATAATTGCTGGTTATTACTGTCTATCAGTGAAGGGAATATGTGTGAGCCGGCAACTTTCAGGTCTGATACTATATTTGCCAGGTCATATTTGCCACTTATGTCAGCATCTATATAATCAGTTCGCAGGCTTATGCCCCGTGTAGTACTATCTGTGTCAAAGGCTTTTATACTGCAGTCATACAGATCAAAAACTTCATCCCCCTTTTTCAGCCTTGAATTAAGAAGCCGTATTTCCCCCCTGATATTATCGGTGTTATTACCTTTTAAATTTGCAGTAAGAAGCATGGAAAGACTGCTGAGACTGTCTGAAGGGTTAATATTCAGATTATAAAGATCAGCTTCCAGCAGGTTCAGGCTGAAATCCAGTTCAGGCTGTTCTCCTGTAAAATCAAAACGACCCAGCAGGTCCATTTTCAGGTTTTCGGTGTTTGAGCTTACCGAGCCATCCCATATTTTTTCGGTTACGAGTCCACTTATACTTATATTTCTGTATGTATAATTATTAAGTTCAAGGCTTTCGATAAGTGCGTCCACTTCAGCACTGAAATTTTTAAATGAAACTGAACTGCCTTCGATATTTAATCCGGCTGAGACCTGTCCCAGCAGATCCTCCCTGTTAAGTATTTTTCCAAGCTGAACCGAGCTGGCCTGTAAGCTGCCTTCATAAAAGAAGGTGCCTGATGTGTCTGGTCTGAACAGTATATCAGTCGAGACAGAGCCAAGGCTGGTATTAATTGTCCCGTAGGTAACAAAGTCCTGGATAAAACCTGTGAAATTCCCGCTGAAAGATAAGGCTCCCAGTCTTTCAAACTCCTGGCCTGGATTCAGTTTCCCTTTTCCCGGCAGCTCAAATTCAGCAATCTCCATTGCTGTTGTTGTAAGGCTGCCAACCCGTATAAACATGAAGGTGTTATCAATGTCCGGCAGTCCTGACAGGTCAAAGTCACATAGCAACATGGTGCTGTCTGAATAGGATAAAATAATATCCCTGCCATTAAGCTCCTGTATTGTTCCGTTTACGTTGCCCGAGAAAATTATATCCTGGTCATAGCCCTCAAGTGGTTCAATAAAATGAGCAAGCTCAGGCATTGATATAAGTGAACTTTGCATTGTCAGTTCCAGCTTTGCATCACTTACAAAGTCAAAACTATCACCATTATTAAGAAAGTCAAGACCAATAATATCTGAATTAATGAAACTGCCGGCAGTTCTGATGGTAGCATCAGTCAGACGATATTTGCCACTTTCTATGTTTACTTCAGAAAAGAGGTTGTTTACCTCAAAACCCTTTGATGTTAAAAAAGACAGTTCCGAAATTACAAGGTCAATATCCGAGTAATGCCTGTTAATATTATTCACACTGAGATCCAGATTGTGCAGGCTGACATTATCAGGGTCAAACACAGATGAGGTATCGGGTTTGTTACCAGAATGATAACTTAATCTTCCATTATCTATATTGAGTTGCCTGATTTGCAGATCTTTGTTTCTCCTGGCAGTGTCCGGGCTAACAAGCAGCATGGCAAAACTCTGGAGGTTAAGAATATCACTGGTGTCAGGTCTCAGTTTTATTACAGGGCGGTCTATATCCATCCTGCCCAGGCCTATATACCTCTCTTTTCTGTTTATTCTCCTTATGCCTGCTTTGACCAGGGGGGAAAACAGCAATGTGTCTGCCGTATTATCTTTAATAAGAAGGTTTGTTAGCTCAATCTTATTAAACAGGCTGAACCTGACATTGTCGGCGCTGAGTTCAATGTTATTTGTTTCTGAGAACCTCGATGCAAATTTCTCAAACAGCCATGTTTGTACCGTTGTGCTTCTGATGGTGAAAAATAAGATCAGGATAAAAGCCATTAATCCCATTATTATGAACAGGGGGATTTTGTATATTTTCTTATTTTTACCCATTATTTTAATTGTGCACAAATGATATTCCAAAAATAGCGTAAAAAACTGAAAAATAAATATCAATGTCCCTTACTATCCTTGCCATTGAATCTTCCTGTGATGACACATCTGCTGCGGTCCTGAAAGATAGATTTTTATTATCCAATCTAATTGCCGGACAGGATGTCCACAAATCATATGGCGGAGTTGTGCCGGAGCTGGCATCAAGGGCACATCAGGCAAATATTATACCAGTTGTTGACAGGGCCGTTTACCAGGCAGGAATCAACATATCAGATATAGATGCGGTTGCTTTTACCAGGGGACCCGGATTGCTGGGGTCCCTGCTCGTGGGTACATCATTTGCAAAAGGCTTTGCACTGGCCCGTGACATACCTCTGATAGGGGTTAACCATCTCCATGCCCATATAATGGCACACTGGCTTAAAGAGGAAGGGAAGGATAATAAAACACCCTCTTTGCCTTTTCTCTGTTTGCTGGTATCAGGGGGTCATACCCAGTTGATAGTTGTGGATAAGAACATGAAAATGAGAGAGATAGGCTCAACCATTGATGATGCTGCAGGTGAAGCCTTTGACAAATGTGCCAGGGTGATGGGAATGCCATATCCGGGTGGTCCGCTTATAGACCGGCTGGCTTCTGAGGGTGATCCCAGCAGGTTCCATTTCACCAGACCTGCAGCAGGTAAACTGGATTACAGCTTCAGCGGACTGAAAACGAATTTTCTTTATTTTATACGGGACTCGATAAAGAATAATCCGGATTTTATAGAAGACTATAAGGAGGACCTGTGCGCTTCACTGCAAGCATCAATAGTAGATATTCTCGTTGATAAGCTGGTGGAAGCCAGTCGTATAACGGGTATTAGCGAGATTGGAATAGCAGGAGGTGTTGCTGCCAACAGCGGACTGAGGAATAAAATTGAAGGTCTTGCTGAAACTTATAACTGGAATATCTATTTACCGGAACTGAAATATACAACGGATAATGCTGCTATGATTGCAATTACGGCCTATTTTAAGTATCTTGATCATGATTTTACAACACATGACACAGTTCCCCTTGCAAGGTTTAATATATAACAGAGAATAATTGTGAAGGATCAAACAATACTGGTTGTAGGTGCCGGCTCAGTAGGAGGCATTACAGCTGCATTCCTGAAAAAAGCCGGTTATAATGTGGAGGTTGTCTGCAAATATGATGACTATAAAGATATAATAGTAAATGAAGGACTGAGTGTAAAAACTCTCTCAGGGAAGTTCAGGGAGAAGATGAGAGCCTGGACTTCCGTTAATGATGTAGATGAAAAGAAAGATATTATACTTTTTGCCGTTAAGGCAACAGATCTGGAAGAGACGGCCGGGGACCTGAAGCCATTGCTTAAAGAGGACAGCCTGGTGGTTTCTATGCAAAACGGGATATGTGAGCCTGAACTTGAAAGAATACTGGGCCGTGACCATATAGCAGGCTGTATTGTCGGATGGGGAGCTACAATGGACAAACAAGGTCAGTTGGTGATGACTTCAGGCGGTGATTTTGTTATAGGTTATCCTGACAGGGATGAGGATGAAAGGCTTGCGTGGATAGCTGAGATGCTGAGTGTTATTGTACCGGTAAGGACCAGCACTAATATGATGGGACAGTTGTATTCCAAGCTGATCATTAATGCCTGCATTACCTCGGTGGGTGCAATTACCGGACTGCTGACCGGTGAAATGATGCGCAGGCGTAAAGCCAGGAAATTGTTTATCCTGATAATCCGTGAGGCAATGGAACTCGCTTATATACTTAAGATTCGGGTTGAAGATTTTGGGGGCAAACTGAATTATTATGATTTTATTGACAACAAGAGAAAATTCCCGGAATTGCGAAGGCATATAATATTACGCCTGATGGGATGGAAATACAGGCGCCTGAAATCATCATCACTGCAATCACTTCAACAGGGAAAACTGACAGAGATAGATTATATAAACGGTTATATAGCCTCAAATGGCAGGGAATATGGTGTGCCTACACCTGTTAATGCAGCAATTGTGAATATGATTCATGAGATTGAGGAAGGCAAAAGGAAAATTAATGTTTTTAACCTTGATGATGAAGTATTTAAAAATTTTTATTGAATAAAGGTTTTATTTTCTTTTACCGATAAGTATATTAGCAACAAATACAGGTAATGGACCAGTTATTTATTGAGCCAACAAAAAACTCCCCGGAGATATCACTTAATCCCTCCGGCAGCATTAAACTGAAGGGACGGTCGATACATGAGAACGTTCATGACTTCTTCGGATCAATGCTTGCGTGGATAGAGGAATATATTAAAGAGCCTGCCGAAACAACATTCGTTGATGTGCAACTGGAATATTTTAACAGTGCCAGCGCAAAGTATATAGTTATATTACTACAGAAGCTGAAAGAAGTAAAGCTTCAGGATAAAAAGTATTATGTGAACTGGTTTTATGAGGCTGGTGATGAAGACATACTCGAGAGGGGTGAGTATTTTGCATCTGTACTGGACATGGATTTTAATTTTGTGGAAATGTCAGGATAATGGTAAGCAGGCCAGTATCCGGCTTTTTTCACTTCCCCGGCTGACTGTTCATAATGCCGGTTAAATGGTTTGCGGATAAAAATAAAAAAATGAAAATAAAAACCTTTATCATTAAACATCAGCCAATCAAATTGGTATGATAAAGGTTTTTATTCTCAAATATTAATCTAACCACTAACCTTATAAAGAAATATCTACCTGACCTTTTTCAGGAATTACTATTGTCTGTAAAGATAGCCCGGTCAGGAAGTTTAGCCAATAAGTAATTGGTGATATTCATCATTCTGAAAATTGATGCCAGTCACCAGGCACCGGTTTGTATTGCAGGTCAGATATCAGTATGCCCGGTAAGGTCCTGAAGGGGACACTATCCTTCATTCCTTAAAAAAAGCTTCTTTCCCCGGAAAGCCGAATTTTCGTTTTGCCAGCTCTTCGGGGTAAATAAAGAATATACTGTAGGCTTCGGCACATAATTTACCCCCACCGTCCGCAAGTTCACACTTAAGATGGACATACCTGCCCTCTGTTTTTATAATCCGGGCTCTGAGCCTGATATCTCCTTTATTTAAAAAAACAGGTTTAAGGTACCGTACTTTCAGCTCTGATGTCACACCAGCTGTACCTGTTTTAACATTAACGCACCATGCACCTGTCTCATCCAGCATCGTTGCTATTATTCCGCCGTGCAGCACATTGACATAACCCTGGTAATATTCATGGGGCTGCCAGGCGGCAATTACATAATCATCAAATTCTTCAAATTCAAGCTTCAGTCCAATAGGGTTGCCCTTACTGCAGCCAAAACATTTGTTAATCTCAGGATCATAGGGGTTAAATATTTTTCTTCGCATTTTTACTGTTATTAGTTGTTTTATAATGATTATGATATAAAAACACAAGGGAGGTAGCAAGGAATAGAAGGCCGGTGAAAAGAAGAAAGAGAAAACCTGCCAGTGTGGGCTTTTCATAGCCCTCATCCACCATTTTAAGCCTCATAATATAGCCGTTGATAGCCAGGATAATGATAAGCAGTGCAACAGCAATGCTCATATATAACCTTGTTTTATCAAGTACCCTGGTTGACTTATATATATCAGAGTTTACAAAATTATTATACCCTGTACGGGAATAGGCATATGCTTTGCGCCTTGCCTGCGCCCTCTTACCTTTGTCCCAGTCATTAACAAATTGCCTGGCCCTGGTTGAATTATATAAGAGATTTTTGTGATGTGTAAGCAGGAACTGGTATGCTTCTGTTGCAAGTATAAAAAGATCAACAGCCGGGTCAGAGTGATTAATATCAGGATGATATTTTCGTGCACACCTCCTGTAGGCTTTTTTAATGTCATTAATAGTAGCCCCGTGCTCCAGCCCCAGTATACTGTAATATTTATCTAAGCTGTTCAAAAGATATGATTAAAACATAAAAATAGTGATTTGAAGATGATTATCATATTTAATACATATTTATTGAAAATATCAGCGGGCAGGTATATAAATACATCCTGCAGAGCAGGTATATGTTTATTTGATAAATCATTGAAATACCCATTCTTTTTGTAAATTTGTTTTTTTTTTAAAGATATGGTTTAAGGGATGGAGTGGACTAATATTTACCTTGCCTTTGGGTTGACATTATTTGCAGGTCTGGCAACAGCTGTAGGAGGAGCAATAGCTTTCTTTGCCAAAAGGACAAACACTACATTTCTTTCATATTCATTAGGCTTTTCTGCAGGCGTGATGATAT
>JBKHBA010000126.1:0-7344 GCA_046542595.1 Bacteroidales bacterium
CAGGAGATCCCCCGTCGTCGCTTATATTTCCGCCTGACTCCGCTGACTGATGGTCAATATTTATTACAGGCTCTGTACTTATAGTTGGCAGTGTAATGGTTGTAAACTCCACCTGGTTGCCATAGGCTGTTCCCACGCTGTTTGTTGCATAGGCACGGACATAATATGTAGTGGCGGGATCGAGGCCGGTAATCTCGCTTGTGAAGGCTCCTGTACCTGTGCCATCCTCTGTAAAGCCTGTATTTGTTTCTATGGTAGGGTTCTCATCTGTTGCCCAGACCACCCCGCGTGCCGTTATTCCGAATCCCCCGTCATCGCTTATTTCTCCGCCACAAACAGCTGTCGAAGATGTGATGTCATTTATTACTGCTGTTGTAAGAACAGGTAAGCCTTCCTGTATGGCTTCTCCTTTGAGACAACGTACTGAGAATCCCCATCCGAAATCATCACTTAATTGTTTGACAGAACCTTTGCCATTGCTAAAGTTGTAATTGAAAAGTCCATCACCGTTCTTAGTTGAACTCCAGAAATTAGCATCGCTCCCCAAAGCCACAAAAAATCCATCTTCAAAGTATCGGGAACCACCTGGCAGGGCAGAATAATTATAATAATTGTAACCGTGATGATCTTCATTCGGATCCCACCGGGGGTGATCCTGGGTATTACAGTATCCCTCAAAAGGTGAGTCAACCTGCCGGCATGATTTAAGGTAGTTACCCACATTATCCATCGTTATTTCCTCAAAGTTATCTACCAGGTAATTAAACAGTTCTGACCAGTCCTCATCAGTAGGAACATGCCAGCCATCAGGACATAATTTACCCGTTTCAACGGCATATCCGTTATATAAAGCACCGTATGCCTCAAGGACTTCCTCATCTGAATTAAGATTCTCCATGTGCTCATGCGGCTGAATTGCAAAGGCAGCGGAATTAGCATTGGTCCATTCCGTTTCATTCAGTCCCGTTGGAATATCGCTGCCATCCGAATATTTTGATGTGCGCAGGTTTTCAGCCATCCATTCCTGGTCTCCTATTTTCACAGTGAAATATTCATTTTCATCCATATCACTTACTGTCGAATAGTAGGTTGTAAAGCTTACCTGGTTGCCATAAGATGTACCTACGCTGTTTGTGGCATATGCACGCACATAATAGGTGGTGGCGGGATCGAGTCCGGTGATACCGCTTGTGAAGGTGCCTGCGCCAGTGCCATCCTCTGTAAAGCCTGTATTTGTTTCTATGTCAGGATTCTCCTGGGTGCTCCAGCAGATGCCCCTTGCGGTTATCATATCTCCTCCGTTATCTGTTATAATACCCCCGGAAACAGCCTTGTTGACACCGATATCTGTGACGGGTTTTGTGGACAGTGCAGGGAGTTGGAGTGAGAGTGATGTGAAAGTCTTGCTTTCACCAAATACTTTTTGCGAGTTGTTTTCTGCATAAGCCCTGTATTTATATGATGTTGATGGTTCCACATCATGAAAGAAAACGGTGAATACTTTTTCAGAGCCTGCCTGGCCAAGTGACAGTGCCGTATATTCAATGTCCGGCTGATCCGTTTTTTTTATTTCTATACCATGATCCTTAATGGATTCTTCCCCTCTGTCAATTATCTCGCCCCTGATTGTAACGGTATGGTATCCTATATCCTCAGCACTAACATCAAGTGTGCTTATCTTTATAATCCTTTCCGGCTTTTTACAATCACTAAGTAAAAATGCCATCAGGCTTATTATAATAAAGGTCAATAATATTGAGAAAAAATTTCTCATAAGCGTTTTTACACTTTAGTTAGTTTATGGGAGCACCACCTGCGCCCACCCATTTATATCAGAGATAATAACTATATTTTTTTTCTGTGCACTAAAGTTCGTTCTGCGGCTGTTAATTACTGACCGGGGAAAAACTTCCTTGCAGCACAGGGGAATAAAAAATAATATCAGCCTGAGAGTTTTCATTATGTTGTTAGCTGGGCATGAGCCTAAAAGATATAAATTATCTGATATATTATCAAACATTCATGGTTATAAATGCCCGGGGTTTTGATTAACAAACGGATAATACTGATGAATGCATAGGCTGCTTTATTATTATTACCTTTGTCCAAAACAATTCGATATGTCAGAAGAAAACAGAGCGGATGAGCAGGGCTTTGGGAAATTTGCCCTGATTGACCAGGTGCATAATAAGTTCAGGGCTTTTTTTGATAACAATGAGTCATCGAATAATATTACCAACACTCTTTATCTTGAGGGTATTCATTTCAATCTTATGTATTTCCCTCTAAAGCATCTTGGCTACAAGGCGGTTATTAATTCTATTTCAGATTTGTATTGCAGGGGTATGCAGCCTCAGGCTGTATCGGTAAATATGGGGCTCAGTGTGCGTTTTAAAAAGGAAGATATTGAGGAAATAATTGAAGGTGTATGCCTGGCATGCGACCGCTATGCCCTGAAAATATCCTCGCTTGATATTGACAGTTCCCTGACAGGACTTGCAATAAGCATAGCCTCATCGGGAAAAGAGGCTGAATTCTTTGAAAGGAAGACTCCTGAGGCAACTGATCTTATATGTGTTACCGGCGACCTGGGTGCCGCTTACCTGGGCTTGCAACTGCTTGAACGGGAGCGGAAGGTGTTTGAGGAGACAGGGGGTGCTCAGCCTAAACTGGAGGGCTTTGAATATGTTATCGGAAGACAGCTTAAGCCTGAACTGAGAACGGCTGAGATTGAGGAGCTGGGAAAAGCAGGCATTGAACCGGGGATTATCCGGACGGTACGGGACGGACTGGCCTCAGAGCTGCTGCATATTTCAAAGACTGCCGCCCTGGGCTGCAGGGTTTACCATGATAAGCTGCCTGTAGCCGGAGAGACGGCGGCAGCCGGCAGGGAGCTGGAATTTGAACCGTTCGTTGCAGCCCTTAACGGGGGTGATGATTTTGAATATGTGTTTACATGTCCTGTCAGGGAGCACGAGAAGCTGGAAAAGACAGAAGGGATAAGCATAATAGGTCACCTGGTTCCACGAGAAGAAGGGAACAGCCTTGTCCTGCAAGATGGCAGCCTGGCAGAACTCAGGGCCCAGGGCTGGGAAGGCTCCCCTGATACACCCTCATCCTGACCAAAACTAATTAGTCGCTGTGCTTATGGATCATCAATTGTGTTATTCAATAATCACTTTCTTGTTCTTAGGGTATTTAACAGTATAGCTTAGGATAAACTCTTTTGATTCCCCGGCCGGGATGCCGGTTTGCCATTTAACCTCTCCCGTTAATTCATTCATTATACCGCCTGACAGCTCTGTTGCCTCCACTTCAATGTCCTTATTCTGTGACACAGGCACCTGGTCATAGACATCAACATCGATACGGGATGTTTTATTATTCCTTACCCTTATTCTGTAAGAACGTGTTTCCACTTTATTGAGTCCTATCAGCCGTGTTGAGGTAAATTCTCTCAGGCTTTCCCTGTCGACAGTTATCCCCTTATCAGTACCCAGTGATATATTAAGTGTATCCGAGATCTGAGCCGTATTTATTATGCTTGTTCCGGTAAAAGTATTGCCGAAGTAGATATTGGCTTCACCATTGAGCAGGTTAAGTGATTCCCAGTCGGGTATGTCGGCTGTTAAATATGCTTCTTCCCTTAGCTTGGGTATAGTGATATATTTATAGTCTGCTTCCTCAGTCAATCCTTGCAATTCAGTTACAACATTTTTGCCGTCAGAATTAACTGTTTGAGGTATATCCACCTCGAAAGAGAAGCCTTTGGAATTTGTTATTATGCTTACCGGAGGTACTGATGCCTCCTCCATTGTGTCATCATACTCAAAAGCAAATGTTTCCTGCTCAGCAACATCCATTGCCTTGGAACGGGCCATTGCCGGTGCTGATTTACCGGACCCCCTTATCATAATTTCGTAAAAGTCGAGGTAAGATGGATATAGTACTGGTAAAGTACCGGTTTCAGAAGGATTGGCATCGGAAAAGCTTAATATGGTCTGTTTCCAGTCAACACCGGTATTTTGCCACACATTGGCCTTATAGATTATATTCACATCTTCCTCAATATCATTTATCCTTATATCATAGGAGGGGTACCATCCTGCATTGCCTGCCAGGTAACTAAGGGTGAGCTTTGCTTTTGCCGGCTGGCCGGCAGAAACTGATATTATTGCCTCTGATGTAGGCATCCTTGACAGGCGAAGTGCTCCCTGCAATTGATTCTCCAGTTTCTGCTTCTCCTCTTCAAAATTTTTTATAAGCCTGTTTCTTTCAAGTATTCCTTTCCGTACATCCTCAATAGCAGAAGTATAAACTTCTGTTAAACCGGCCAGTTCCTGGGCCGTGATTTTTTCATTCTTACCGCCTATAACCCTGTTTGCAGTAAGGAATGCCTCCTTTTCCCCGAGTATTTCAATACCGGTCTTCTCATCTTCAATTTTCATTTTCAGCTCATCTATCCTATCCCTGATATTTCTGACCGTCTCACTCTCTTCTGCATTCTCAAGGTAGTTTTGCCTGAGGTTGACAGAAAGGATCATAAAGTTACCTTCACCTTTTACCTGCAGGCTTGAGGCACTGGCATAGGGTGAAAGACCGGGTATTCTCAACAGGGATTTTCCCTGTTGAATATTGAGGCTGGCTACTCTTTCAATCTGCGCCCTGTCTGGGAATACTGTGACCCTGTTGATTTTGCTTTGAACATCGGTGTATTCCTGTGCTGATAAGAGCCAGGAGCTTAGTAGTATAATAATGGCTATTGCTGTGGTCCTCATGATCTTTATGGGTTTATTATTTATATGCCAAATTAGATAAAAATATTGTAAATGCGCCAGGCCCCTTGTATAATTATGCACATCAAAATCGGGTTGCAGGAAGCAGGGGATTGACTGAAGATTTATTATTTTTGGATTATATGAATTAGAGAATAACCAAAAACAAACACTTATGAAGACCACATTCGGACCAAAGAAAATATTGTTTCCCGGCCCGGCTGCCCTTGTTGTTACAGGCACCATGGAGAAGTCCAATATCGTGACTATAGCCTGGGTAAGCCTGCTTACCAGCCAGCCGCCCACCCTTGGTATTTCTGTTGGTCAGAAAGGATTTTCCGGTGAGGAGATAAAGAAGAATAAGAATTTTACCGTTAACATAGCATCGCTTGGAATTATGACCGAGGCGGATTTTTGTGGTATCACATCGGGTAAAGACACAGACAAGTTCAGTGAAACAGGACTTACGAAAATGCCTTCGAAGATTGTTAGATCACCTATAATAAAGGAGTGTCCCCTGAACCTCGAGTGTGAGCTTGTTGAGTCAGATATAGTAGGACAGACCAATCATTTTATCGGCAGGATAGTGGAAACGCATATTGATACCGACAAGCTGTCTGATACAGGCGATTACACCTCTTTTGACATAGAGGCCATCGACCCGCTGATATATATCGGCGGAGCGCGTGAATACCGGAAACTGGGAGAGAAGGTAGGTGATGCCTATCAGATTGGGAAAAGGTTGAAACGCTAGAGACTCCGGGATCGCCAGACTTTTCATGCTTTCAGCATGATCACCCTGGCCGTTTTAAGTTTTGACAGGTATAGAGTAGCCCTTAAGCGGATTGTAAACAGAAAAATCTTTCAGGTTAATTAACCCTTGTTCCTGTATACCACAGGCAACTATTGAATTAACCTCTGTTTTAAACAAAGGAGCTATTTTTTTGAAGTTTAGTTTGCTGCGGTCAGGCCGTTCACTGTGTTTTGCTTCGATCAGGTATACCTTTCCCTCTTTCTCAAGGATGAAATCAATTTCTACCCCATTTGAATCCCTGTAAAAGAACAAATCCTTACCTGCAGCGAGTCCTTTTTTAATGAATTCTGTGAGAACAAAGTTTTCCCATATATTTCCGAGATGAGGCGATTTGTCAAGTGAATCCAATGATTCTATATTAAGGAGGGAGGATAAGATGCCGTTGTCAGAGAAATAGATCTTTGGAGCCTTAATTAATCTCTTCCCAAGATTATTGTAATATGGTGGCAGCAGAACAATCAATCCCGAAACCTCAAGTGCATTAACCCATGCTTTTATTGTGTTAACGGCCACACCAATCTCATTTGATAATTCGGAATAATTCAGCAGTTGACCGGCTCTTATGGCCAGTAAAGACAGGAAACGCCTGTAATCTCTGAGGTTTGTAACATTGAGTATTTGCTTCAGATCCCTTTCAAGGTATGTTTGTATATAATCTTCATAGAATTCTTTTGCATCAAGCCCCTCTGACCATAATTCGGGGAATCCTCCTTTCCATAGAAGATCCCTTTTATTCTTTGCCAGATCCGTATTATTGAGCTCTGCTGCGCTCAGGGTGCCCAGGTTAAGAATCCTTATCCTGCCTGCGAGTGATTCACTCACTTCTTGCATAAGCATGTAATGTTGGCTGCCTGTCAATATCCATTTCCCTTTTTCACTCCTTTTTTGATCTACAAATATTTTCAGATCACGAAAAAGGGAAGGTACATATTGGATTTCATCGATTATTACCCGGTCTTTGAACTTCTCCAGGAATCTGGTCGGGTTTTGCTCTGCTTCTTCTGCAATAAGTACCTTGTCAAAAGTTACATATTCAGCATCGGGGTAGAGACGTTGTAATAATGAGCTTTTGCCGGCCTGCCTGATGCCGGTCAGCAGCACTACCGGCCTGGTTTTAACCGCCTGTTTGATTTTGACGGCATCGTCTCTTTCTATCCACATGGCTTTATATAGTTTAATCAGGATAAATATAGGTAATTTGCATTAGTATTGCAAAAATACATAATACAGATTGCAAAATAACATAATAATTTACCCGTCAGGCATGAATGAGAGTAACAACTATTTTCCTCATATATTTAAAATTAAAACCGATAGATGCTTCAGGGTGTGACCTTCCTGTTTGTTTACTTATTTCCTTCAACCAGGTACCAGTCAACCCAGGAATCCAGGTGACTGACCGAATTAGGGCGAAGTATGATCTGCCGTTTATCGTCCAGCAGGTATATGGTTGGTGTTGCAAATACATAATAAGACTGCACAGCCGGACTTTCCCATTTCTGGTAATCGCAGATGCTGATAAAAGGAAAAGGGCTTGCGAATTCTTTAAAAATGTCTTTGTCTTCATCAAGCGAAACAAAAACAACTTCTACACTTTCAGATTTCCATTTCTTATACAGGCCTGCTATTTGACTGAGTTCAGACGGGCATGCAGGGCACCAGCTTGCTCCGAATATGACCACTGTATATTTGCTGTTTATTTCTGATAATTTCTGTGGAATGTTTTCAGATCCATAAGCCGGTGCAAAAATATCG
>JBKHBA010000127.1:0-7302 GCA_046542595.1 Bacteroidales bacterium
TTCTATACGCGCCCCGCGGAATGAATATATGCTCTGTGCATCATCACCTACAACGCAGAGGTTACGATGTTTCTCTGAAAGCTTCTTTATTATCAGGTACTGTGAATAATTTGTATCCTGGTACTCATCTACAAGTATATATTTAAACCTTTCGCGGTATTTCTCCAGCACCTCGGGAAAATCCCTGAACAGAATATTTGTATTCAGCAGCAGGTCATCAAAATCCATTGCCCCCGATTTGTAGCAGCGTGCGGCATAGCGCAGATATATATCCGGCATCATAGGTACTTTAGCCATCCTGTCCCTTTCCGCTATAGCACTGCCGGAAGCATAGGCCTTTGCCGTCACCAGGTTATTTTTTGCCGCCGATATCCTTGATGCCACCGATGATGGTTTATAAATCTTATCATCCAGGTTCATCTCTTTTATTATAGTCCTGATAAGGCTGCGCGAGTCTGATGAATCATATATGGTATAGCTCGATGGATAGCCCAGCTTATCAGCCTCGGCCCTGAGTATCCTGGCAAAGATGCTGTGAAAAGTGCCCATCCACAGGCTCCTGCTGTTCTCATAACCGGCAATGGTCATTATCCTTTCCTTCATCTCGGAAGCCGACTTATTGGTAAAGGTAAGGGCAAGGACGGAATGGGCTGGTACATTATTTTTCAGCAGGTGTGCTATCCTGTATGTGAGCACCCTTGTCTTGCCCGAACCTGCTCCTGCAATAACCAGTGCCGGTCCGCCGGTATTGATAACCGCCTCTTTCTGCGCCTCATTTAATTCGCTGATATAATTAACCGCCATAGGGATATTTCCACATTAAGGTGAGCACAAAGTTACTAAAACTGATTATACATAGGTAAGGGAAATGTGGTAATCAACATTTAGTTTTCAACAAACAAAACAATGTGATAACGCTTGCAAAGGCAAGGCACATTTATTATACTTGCAGACAGATATACCAAACCAGGCCCTTTGCCGTTATTTTTCAGACCAAGCATTATAAAAAGAGTGAAATTATATATCACCATAGTATTTCTGACCTGCTCACTGACGGCCTGGTCGCAGATAACAGCTCCCGGGGCAAGCAACACAAGGTATACCGACTATTCATCCACCGGAAGCAATGACCCTGTTTTTATCTTTTGCTCTTCCGACGGACATGCTGATGCCACCCTGAGGGCAGAAAGCCCCTTGGACAACGGGCCCTTTGATTTCAGCTGGTATGCATGGGACGAGGCAGCTTCTGATTTTTCGACAAGCCTTGGCCAGGAGACGGGAGTGATAAGCTCACAGATGGAAGGGCTGCCTGAAGGTGGCTACAGGGTGGAGATAAGCAACGGTGTGGATCCTGATACGGCATTCAACGCCTGGGTACATATTGACAGCCCGGTGTCCGTTGCTGAGCTGGAAGACTTTAAGTGTAATTATGTTGCACTGTCAGGCCATGCAGCCATTGATACTTTCACCTATTCAGATATCAACAGCGGTGAACAGATAATGCTGCCCAATGATTACAGTTTTGAATGGTCATCAGATCCCCCCTCAAGCATACCCTACCCTGAGCTG
This sequence comes from Bacteroidales bacterium, assembly GCA_046542595.1. Taxonomy (GTDB): domain Bacteria; phylum Bacteroidota; class Bacteroidia; order Bacteroidales; family VadinHA17; genus UBA9300. The sequence goes on from JBKHBA010000127.1 coordinate 1,570, forward strand.
GATATTAACCCCCAGACCTTTGACCCTCCGCTGGATGATGTATGGTATAACCTTCATGTGGCAGACAGCTTTGGCTGCAGCGCCGATTCATCCTTCTTCTATGAGTCTATTCATGTTGAGGCTGACTTCGATGCAGACCCGGTACAGGGTGAGGCTCCCCTGGAAGTTTTCATATCTGATAAATCCACCAGGGCCAGCACTTATACCTGGGAGTTCGAAGATGACACGATATCGTCTTTGGCAGAGCCCGGGTCATATATATATTATGTGCCCGGCAACTATAAGTTACGCCTCTTCATTGAAAGTGATATGTTCTGCCGCGACTCCACCAGTGTCAACATAACAGTAGAGCCCTCATCACTGGATATACCCAATGTGTTCACACCCGACGGCGACGGCAATAATGATTATTTCTATGTGGACAACAAGTCCCTCAGAAGCATTTACGTCCAGATATTCAGCAAGAGCGGACAGAGGGTTTATGTTTTTGACGGCAGGGGTGATGCTCTCAGGGACTGGCAGGGATGGGACGGCAAGATAGGCAGCAGCAAAGCCAGTCCGGGTATATATTTTTATATCATAAGAGCAAACGGCTGGGACGATGTCCTCTACGAAGGTGAGGAATACCGCGGCTTCTTCTACCTGTACCGGTAAGCTACATACCCTCTTTCCAAAAATCCGTTATTTCAATGCTTAGCCTGTTTTTTATATATCTGGCAGTAGTAAAACAAAAAGTTATGAAAAAATACTGCTGCTGATAAGTGGTACTTATTTATCTAACTGTGAATAAAACTTTTGTAATGTATAAAATGCTTTTTTCCTGTTGCCTGTCTCGGAAATAAGACCTTTCCTGTTCCACCCGTTCTGGTATGGAATAAGCATACGGCGTGGTGAGCGGAAGTCGGCCAGTATCCAGGGAGTGATACCGCTTAATTGCGGAATCTTAGCCAAAACAGCTAATGTCTCACGATAAAGCAGATCCTGAAACTCCTCGCTCCACCTGGTTAAACTGTCGCCATGAAATCCCTGTAAAGCTCCTGCACCAAATTCAGAAACTATAACAGGTTTATTCATGTCAATTTCCCAGCGGATATTCTTTATATTATCTATCCTTCCTCCATACCAGCCATAATATTGATTAAAACTTAAAACATCTGTTATCCCGGCAAATTCATCTTCAATGACCATCACATTCTTCCCGCCTTCTTTCTCATGTACTTCCAGCGCAGCACTTATCAGACGTGTATCATCCATTTGCCTGGCAGTTCCTGCCAGCCTGGTTAAAAATGTAAGGCGCTCTTCTGTTACCGGGGTTTCATTTGCCACAGACCACAATATTACCGATGCCCGGTTTTTATCTCTGCTGATTAATTCTTCAAGCTGTTGCTCAGCCTTTCTGTATGTTTCAGGATTGCCCCATTGAATAGTCCAGTAAACCGGTATCTCCTCCCATACCAACATTCCCATTTCATCAGCCAGCCGGACCATATTTTCGTTATGAGGATAATGAGCCAGGCGCACAAAGTTACAGCCAAGCTCTTTAGCCCAGCCCAATAACACCTCTGCATCCTCCATTGAATAGGCTCTTCCACCTCTCATTACATTTTCCTCATGAATACTTATACCTTTCAAAAAGACCTTCTCCCCGTTCAGTAATATATCTGAGCCCCTGGTACTTATTTGCCTGAAGCCTATTTTGTCAGAAATCCTGTCTTCTCCGGCTGAAAGAATAACATCGTATAATCTGGGATTTGTATTGCTCCAAAACTCTGCTCCTGTAACGGGAATCTGAAATTTCACATAGCCATCAGCACCGGTCACTATTTCTTTATCAACATTCAGATCGGGTATATTAACCCTAAGCCTGGCATTAGCTTTATCCTCACCATTTAAGCGAATGTATCCGTTTAATATCTTACTGTTCTCTTTATCCAGCTGAAGACTGTAATCTTCAATGAATGTCTGGCTTAATTCATAAATAGTGACATCACGTGTTATCCCCCCGTAATTCCACCAGTCTGTATTCAGGGTTGGCACCTCACCGGCAGCACGTTTATTATCCACACGCACTATCACAAAATTATCTTTTGCCTTAAGCAGATCTGTCATCTCAAAATTAAAAGGAGTAAACCCGCCTTTGTGCATACCCAGCTTCTTACCGTTTACATATACATCGGCACGGTAGTTCACTGCACCAAAATGCAGGTAGTAACGCTTTGATGCATCATAATCCGGAATGTCAAACGATTTCTTATACCATACTGTACCTTCATAGTAAAACAGCTTCTCTTCCTGCGAATTCCAGTCGCCGGGGACTAAAATTGTCGGAGCTGCATCAAAATCATATTCAACCAGATCCATCTTATTCCGTGGTTTCAGATTAAGAAAAAAAGCTCCTGCTCCCGGATCTTCGAAACTGTCATGAGCCTGCCAGCGGTAATTATAATACCCGGTTTCATACATATCCACAATATAATGCCATCTGCCGTTCAGCGTTATCCCATCACGCAAATAACAGTTATGCAATAAGTTATTTGAGAACAGTATGGAGATGTTCGTAAATAGAAGTACAACAAGAACCGGTATCCTCTTCATGTGATTAAAGTTTTTTTAAAAAATTCCAAAACTCACTTAACTGCAGTACCCAACTAATTTACGAAATCTTTTGTGAATCACTTTGCAAAAAAATAACATGCGGGTCAGCTAAGTGGTTTCGTTCTTCATGATTTGCCTTTCCAATAACACTCACAACGGCTCAATATGGCGGTTGCCCTCCGGCTTATAACCGGAATCACATGTCATTGCAGGGCTTTTTGAATATTATCTTTTATCTTTGACCCCATGTCAAAACCTGTTATTATTCTTGCAGACGGAGGATTCCCAAAAAGCGGGCTGGCCCTGGGATACCTCAATAATGCCGGGCGTATAGTTTGCTGCGACGGATCGGTGGTTAAGCTCCTTAATTACGGACTCGAACCATGGGCAATAGCAGGCGACCTTGACTCGGTGCCGGAAAAAATCAAAAAGAAATATGCCGGCAAACTGCATCAGTCTGGTGACCAGGAGACAAATGACCTTACCAAAGCTGTCAGGTTTTGTATTGAACAGGGAGTCACAGATATCGTTATACTCGGTGCCACGGGACTCAGGGAAGACCATACCCTTGGCAATATATCCCTGCTGGCCGATTATGCCGAGTCTGTATCAGTTAAAATGGTAACCGATTACGGGATCTTCATTCCTGTTATACCCGGACTCAGTATCAGCAGCTGGCCGGGGCAGCAGGTATCAATATTCGCCATGGATAAGGGAATGCGGATAAGTTCAACGGGACTTAAATACCCGCTTGGCAATACGGAACTGCAAAACTGGTGGATGGGAACCCTTAATGAATGCACGGGAGATTCATTCAGTCTGGACTTTGATCATGGCAGGGCACTGGTTTTTCTGGAGATCCCGACGTAAGAGTTCCAGGTACTGATTTAAGTGTTCAAAGGTCAAAGATCAAAATACTGATTTAAAGATCCAGAGGTCAAAGTTCAGGATACCGGGCCTGTATTTTCCGGGTAAGGCAGTGTTTTTCTCCACTCCCGGTAACCGATAACGGCCATCACAGTATACACAACAAACAGTATTACTGTGGGATAAAGCCCCTTGTAAATATACAGACCCATCGACACTATATCGGCCACCACCCACAATATCCAGTGCTCTATCATCTTACGTGCCAGCATCCAGGTAGCCACTATTGACAGTGCGGTGGTAAAGGCATCGCCCACCGGTACGGATGAATCTGTATAATTATTCAGTATATACCATATTGCAGCGAAAAGAAACAGGAAGACAAGAAGCAGTGCGGCTGCCGGCTTCCTTTTTATATGCACCACCGGCAGAGTGCCAGAATCGAATTTTTTAGCTCCACGGAGCCACCAGTACCAGCCGTAAATGCTTATCAGCACATAGTAAACCTGCAGTCCCATATCGGCATAGAACCCGGTTACGAAGAAAACCCAGACGTAGATGCCTGAGGTAAGGAGTCCCAGGGGCCAGAGCCATATGCTCTGGCGTATCTCCAGCACCACATAGATAATACCGGTAAGTGCCCCGAATATTTCAATATAATGATCAGAAAGCCATTCCATAATGATCAGAAGCTTACTGCTGCCCTCAGCAGGTAATTGATGCCGGCCTGAGGAAAATAATAAGCCCAGGTATATTCGTGCCCGTCAACATAATAATTACCCCCGTAGGCATTGCTCTCGTATAATGAATTAAGAACATTATTAACCTGCAGTTGCAGGGATATATTCTTAACAGTCTCCAGGCTGAAGCTGTAATCAAGCCTTATATTATTGACAAAGTAAGGATCGAGAGCACGGTCATCACTGTTGGTATTATCGAAATACTGCTTTCCCACATATTTACTGATCAGATGCAGTTCTAACTTACGGAACGGAAAGACAGCCACATCACTGTTTAATATCAGGGCGGGCGAATAGGCTATATTTACATCACCATGATCTTTGGTCATGCTTGTCTCCTCGCCTGTTGACGTATTATAGTCCACATAATGCTCCACAAAATCCCTTATCCTGTTGCGGCTGAGTGTTGCGTTGGCGCTCCACTCGAACAGCTCCACCGGTTTAATGGCAGCTGTCAGTTCCAGTCCCGTACGGTAAGACAGCGGCACATTGGTCATAATGGGGTATCCCACATTGCTCAGCTCACCCGTTGGCACAAGCTGATCCTTATAATGCATATAGTACAGGTTGATCCCCGCCATGAACCTTGAGCGGCTGAGGTCATATCCCGCCTCAAAGTCATATAATGTCTCTGGCCGGGGCATGGCATCAGGGTCTCCTTTAGCATCTTTATAATTAGCCCTTGTAGGCTCCCTGTTAGCCACTGAAAGTGAGAGGAAGGCATCCTGGTTCTGGTCTATATCAAAGAAAATTCCGGCTTTGGGATTGAAAAAATTAAAGTCGCGACTCATCCCCATATCCATCAGGTCATCATCTTCGCCTTCCATAATATAATTAATGCGGCGGTACTGCAGATCACCGAATACACTGACACTGCTGCTGACCCTGTAGTCAGCCTTTGTAAAGAAATTTAGCTCGCTTTTCATGGCGCTGTTAAAATAGGGCTGGTAGCCTTTCTCCGTCCATCCGGCCATCCTCATCCAGACAACCCTGCCATAGTGATCGCCAACGTACCTGTTTATCCCGGCTCCTGCATTAATATCCAGTTTGTCCTTACTGAATTTTATCCCGGCCATGCCCCCGTAGAAATTATTAAGCATCCATTTTCTCCTTATTATATCCACCCTGTCAATAAGGATGGGCCCGGCCATCCAGTTGGGAAGATTATAATCGGACAGCAACTCATCTTCCCTGTACTGCTCATAATAACCCTTGCCATAGGTGAAATGGTAAGCGGCATTCAGCTGCAGATATTCACCTATGTCTTTATTATACAGGACCTGAAAATGATACTGTTTGTAATTATCTTTCTGATCATTATAATAGCGTGTATCGCCGAACGAGTCAGTGTATTCGCCTGCCGGGTTATAGGTGCGCGCACTGTCAAGGATACCCTCAGGCACACCCCACCAGCTTATACCCGTCACCTCCTCGCCAAGAATAACATTGGTCTTAAAGGTCCCGATCTTCGAATTATACAATCCTGTCAGAAACAGCGAACGGTGGTCGGAGCCGCTGCGGTCTATGTATC
>JBKHBA010000128.1:0-7238 GCA_046542595.1 Bacteroidales bacterium
ATATTCCAAATGACCAAGATTGCTTGTAATGTGACGCCCTATCTCACGGGACCTGAATACCAGCTTATTGATGATGAGGGTTATCCCGGAGAACTGGAAGACTGGCAGAAGGCGGGAGCCGACTATGCCATGTATGTACCTGACCCGGAAAAGAAAAGCCTCAAACCGGCTGGTGAATGGAACTCATCGCGCATAGTTTTTGATAACGGTCATGTTGAGCACTGGCTTAACGGCGAGAAGATACTTGAGTTTGAGGCATGGACACCGGAATGGTTCGAGCTGAAGAACAGCGGTAAATGGGAGGATGCCCCTGAGTACGGTCTGGCACACTCTGGACATATAAGCCTGCAGGACCATGGCAGCAGGGTGTGGTTCAGGGATATGAAGATAAAAGAGCTTCCGCGTAAAGAAGGCGAAGCGGTGGATCTGTTTAACGGAAAAGACCTGGACGGATGGATAGAATACGGTAATGAGAAATGGTATGTTGAAGATGGCCTGCTGGTATGTGAAAGCGGCCCTGACAGGCAATACGGGTACCTTGCCACAGAGAAGTATTACCGCGATTTTGACCTCACAGCAGATTTCAAACAGGTGTCGGACGGTAACAGCGGTATATTTTTCAGGTCTGTCTTTGAGGGAACAAAAGTAAGCGGCTGGCAGGTTGAGGTTGCACCAAAAGGGAATGATACCGGTGGTATATACGAATCATACGGCAGGGGATGGCTTAAGCAGGTACCGGATGAGAAAGAGGAATACCTGAAAGAAGGTGAATGGAATACCATGCGTATAAGGGCTGTTGGACCTGAAGTCACAACCTGGCTCAACGGGAAGGAGATGGTTCAGCTCAATGACACACTGATTGGTGAGGCTGAGGGACGTATAGCACTGCAGATACATGATGGCGGCGGCATTAAGGTCTTATGGAAAAACCTGGTTATTAAGCCATTATAGGCATTTGACCGCGAACGGCATATATTATTTTCCAATACAAAAGTTACGGAAGATATTACCAAGTATCTCGTCAGTGGATATCTGACCGGTTATCTCACCAAGGTAGTGTACAGCCTGTCGCAGGTCCATGGCTATCAGGTCTTCCGGCAAACCTTCATCAAGCCCTTTCACCACACGTTCCAGGCTTTCGGAACATTCTGACAGGGCTTTATAATGCCTCATATTGGTAACAACAAGTGTTTGCGTATCCGCTACGGTTCTTTCAATTACCGAGCTCAGCTCAGAAATAAGACCGGCTATCCCATCTCCACCTGTTGCCGAGATAGGCATACATTGACTGTCCGGGCATTCCAGTCCGGATAAAAGCCTGTCAACATCCTCTTCGCTTACTCTGTCAATCTTGTTGATCACCAGCAACAGTGTCTTATCACTATCCTTAACCTGCTCTCTTATTGTACTGAACGACTCATTTATTGCCCCGGCTCCGTCGGCTGCTTCAGCCATCAGCAGTATAATATCTGCCTGGTCTATCTTCTGGTATGTTTTACGGATGCCAAGGTTCTCTATTATATCAGCCGTCTCCCGCAAACCTGCAGTGTCAATAAACCTGAAAAGTATGCCGTCGATAATAATTGTGTCTTCCACCACATCGCGTGTGGTGCCGGGTATCTCCGACACAATGGCTTTATCGTCTTTCAGCAGGGCATTAAGCAGTGTTGATTTACCCACGTTAGGTTTGCCTATTATGGCCACCGGCACTCCCTTTTTTATAGCATTGCCATATTTAAAGGAGTCCCTCAGCGAACAGGTATATGACTTTATCTCTTCCACCATCGAACGCATCCGGGTACGATCAGCAAATTCAACATCCTCCTCACCGAAATCAAGCTCCAGCTCTATCATGGATGCAAAGTGCAGCATCTTCTCACGCAACTCGTTTATCTCCTGCGAATAACCTCCCCGCATCTGTTTTATGGCCAGCCGGTGGGCAGCTTCAGTCTCGGCATTTATCACATCGGCAACAGCCTCGGCCTGTGAAAGGTCCATCTTTCCGTTCAGAAAGGCCCTCTGTGTGAATTCACCAGGCCGGGCAGGGGAGGCCCCGCTGTCAATAAGAAGCTGCATTATCCTGTTTTGTATATAGGGTGAGGCATGGCAGCTTATCTCCACTGAATCTTCACCGGTATAGGAGTGAGGGGCGTGGAAGACCGACACAAGCACATCATCCACCACCTCTTCACCATCAATAATATCACCGTAAACAAGGGTAAAACCCTGCCTGTCTGCCAGGCTGAGGCCGGAAACATTGTCCTTTGCCTTATTATTTTGGACAGACGCCCTGAATATCTTATCAGTTATCTCCAGGGCTTTATCTCCGCTTACTCTTATCACTGACAGGGCACCACCCCGGCCTGTGGCAGGGGCTATAATGGTAGTATGAAGCTCTTTTTTCATATGCACCGTGTTACTCAAGCCATCATCTGTCTTGTCCGGTAATTGCCTGGATTAGACATTTCAGCCTTCCATCAGATCAGGAAAATTATTATTCAGTATCTCCAGGTTGTTCCTTATCATCTCTGTCCTTTGCTTTACACACAGATGACTGCGACCCGGATCTTCAGGTGTGTTTGTAATATAGTCAACCAGCTTGTCCACTGACGTTGTAGCCACATGTATCCTGGTATCCGACGATGCGTAATAGATAAACACGTCACCGTCATCATCCTTTATCCATCCGTTGGAAAACACCACATTGGATACATCACCAACCCTCTCCTCATCCAGGGGCTCAATGAAATGACCGGAGGGTCTCTTAACAACCTTCCATGGCTCATTAATATCAGTAAGCATCAGATAAAGGGTGTATCTTAATCCCGCTGCCGTTTTACGCACACCATAAGCCAGTTGTATCCATCCTGCTTCTGTCTTTATCGGAGGTGGACCAAGACCGTTCTTTACTTCCTTTACAGTATGGTTTTGCAGGGGATCCATCAATATTTCTTCACCAATAACGGCATTCTCCATTGATCCGGTAAAGCCCACCGATATACCACTATCACCCTGGTCTTTAAAGCCTGGCTGTGGCCTTGTATATACCATATATTTACCATCAACAAATTCAGGATGCAGCACACAGTTTTTCTGCTGTGCAGCCTTCGATCTGAGATCAGCCATTCTTTCCCATTTTTCCAGGTCTTTGGTACGGGCAATGCCACATGATGTTACTGCAGCCGGGTAATCGTCCGGCTTGCTCCTGTCTTTTCTCTCAACACAGAATAAGCCATAAATCCATCCGTCTTCATGCTCTGTCAGCCTCATGTCGTACATATTAATCTCTTCGTCGTCTGTCACAGGCATATTAACAGGCAAATCATGAAAAACCCAGTTATCAAGGCCATTTGGACTCTCAGCCACGGCAAAGAATGATTTTGAATCATAGCCTTCGGCTCTTACCACCATATAATATTTATTATTCAGTTTAATAGCTCCGGCGTTAAAAGTAGTGTTAACACCCAGCCGCATCAGTAGTTCCGGGTTAGCCTGGTAGTCGAGGTCATATTTCCAGTGTATTGGAATGTGCTGACGGGTGATGGCAGGGTAAATATATCGTTCGTATATACCATTTCCTCTTTTTGTTGCCCTGTTATTCCTTATCACAAGCTCATTATGCTTCTTGTACAGTCTTTTTATCTCCCTGTCAAATTCATGTCTTTCCATATAATTACATTTCTTGTTATTGCCTGCTCACTATTACTGTTCGGTACTGGTCCGAATTTAATACCAGCTAAAATTAAGAATTACCGATGTCATGACAAGGATAATCAACAAATAAATCATTTCTATAATACTTGTAGTATAAATAAAACCGGGAAAAACAGCCGCCTTTGCCATACCCATACAGCAGAAGCCTGTCATCTTCCCAGGCTGGCTACATTAAACAGATCATCACTAATATCTGTTCCGCTGCGTATTTCCTCCATAACAATCTCCGAGCTCCTGCCGTTACTGAAATTCTCGGCCGTCATATGGCTTATTATGAAACTACCACTGCCAAGCTCCTTCATGTCTTTGATGAGAATCGTTTTGTACAGCTCCTCATAGCTGTTATAGAAATCCATCCGGCTGACCGTGTAATTATCTTTGTTTACAGTGCTTAGCTTACGGCTGAACCCATATTCATCCTCTTTGTCCCGGTTTACAGGCCTGCTTTCTATAATGTACCGGTCCCCGGATTCCTCAATGATGCTGTGATGAAAATCACCGGCAGGCGGTGAGGACATATCAGCATTGGTAAACTCCGATCCCATAAAGCTCTTACCTTTTTCTGAACTGACAATCCTCCTGGTGCGGTTAAGTGCCGGAAGGTATATCCACATATCATCCTGTCCCTTGTCATAGTCATGTATCAGCATGGCTGTTCCCTCAACATCAGCAGGTGAGAGGAACTTAATAAGCCTTTTTTCCGTACCGTCATCATAGCTCTTTGATGCAGTAATATTAGTTCGCTCCCTCACTCTTCCTTTTGAGTCAATAATATTCAGGGATGCCACTGCCTCAAATGATTCAACCTTCATTGCATCCCTGCTTTTTTCCATTATCTCTGCTGCATTATCCTGTGCGTGCAGTAAAAAGGGAACAGGTATAAGCATTGATAAAATAATAGCTTTCTTTAAATTTTTCATTTTCAAATGTCTTTTTGTGTGTTTCTTATTTTCAATAAATGAGGGTTTGAATACCAGCAGCAGGGACGGTATAACGAATAAGGCGCTTACCAGGCATACACCTATGCTTATGAGTACAAGATACCCGAAAAAGCGTATTGAGGTAAATCCCGAGAATACAAGCACCGAAAAACCGACCATTACACTCAGTGCATTATAAACAATGCCACGGCCTGTTGTTGTCAGTGTTTTTATTACTGCAGTGCGGTGACTGTGTTGTGCCAGCTCTGACCTGTACCTCCAGAGGAAATGAATGGTATAATCAACACCCACACCTATCATTATTGATGACAGAAGTGCCGTGGCTGAGTCCAGTGCTATCCCGGCAATCCCCATAAAGCCAAGCAGAAAGATAACAGAGGCCAGTATGGGTAAAGTTGATATCAGTCCGCCCCTTGTTGACCTGAAGATAAGTGACAGAAGCACCAGCACTATCAGCACGGCGAAGATAAGTGAATTGACCTGTCCCCTGACTATCAGGTCAGCAAACTGAAGCATAATACAGGCATATCCGCCCACAATGATATCTGCATTATCCCTCTCTGCCATAGAGTCTATCTTTGTAAGTACATTTCGTATGATATGTGTCTCCGGATTTTCAAACCTCACCATCAGGTGAGCGTTTGTATAATCAAAATCCACCAGCCGTTCAAAATCGCCCGGATCCCCGCTCATATTGTATATCTCAAGTATCTGTGCCACGGCCTGCCTGCTGCCAGGTATCCTGTTGTAAGCGCTTTCATCCTTATCATACAGTGCTTTTGTCATTTCCTTCAGCACAGTTGCTATTGAATATGAATCGCCCACGCCCTCCATGGCTTTTAATTCTTCCGTCCACCCATCCATGGTCTCCAGCAAGGCAGGATCCTTAATATCTCCTTCCATCATTATTGAAATGCTCTGTGATCCGCCAAAATGTTCATTGATCAGTACAGAGGCCCGGCTCACAGGATGCCTGGGAGGGAAGAAATTCTCCTGGTTGGCATCAACCCTGATAAACATTATACCTCCGGCAAAAAGTAATGTCAGTGCGGCAGATATGAGTAATACCCTCCGTGGATGTGCTGTTACAACTAATGCCATCCCTGACAGGGTGCGATCCGGCATTGAACCGGATTTACTGCTGCCACCGATAACAGGCTTTGACCTGGGTAAAAGGGACAGCCAGGCCGGCAGGAAAAATATTGTAAGCAATACGGCCAGTGCTATCCCTGCCGATGCCAGCACTCCCACATGCCTGGCAGGTATTATGGCATGTGCCAGCAGGCCAAGTATACCGGCTATGGTTGTCAGTCCGGTAAAGATAACCGGTAACCTGAGTTTCCTTACCATGGTTCGTACAACAGTATTATTACTGCTATCGGGTTGTCCGGATACCAGCTCCTGGTATTTGGCTATCATATGTATACCGTAGTCATTGGCCACGGCAATAAGCATTATAGGAACGATCAGGCTTAAAACTGACAATTTCCATCCAAGCAGAGGTGCCAGTCCCATGGCAAAGGCCATTGATAATACAACAACTGCAAAGGGCAGAACCATTCCGCGCCATTCCCTGAAGGCAAACCAGAGGAAGCCCAGCATTATCAGCAGTGCAAGGGGCACCAGCACCAAGCCGTCAATCCTTACATCCTTCATAATAGCCTGCCGTATGTAGGGCAGTCCGCCATAATACACCCCGGCTGAGCCGCCACTGGCTGTTACCACCGAGTCAATATCGGAAAGGATCCTGTTCTCATCTGTTTCCTGTGAGATGGTTGCGGCAATAGCTGCCATGGTAAAATCATCTGACACTACAGTACCCATGGCCAGCGGATTAGCCCTTAACTGCTGTTTTAACAGGCTTATGTCTTCACTGTTTTGGGGCATACTGCTGACGGCAGGATCAACCATCATCATACCATCCCTGCCGTATATTCTCCTGGTGTTAAAAAGGGATATGGTATTATCCACCGAACGCAGGTTTTCAATGCTACGGTCTGTTTCCCTTATCCGCTGCAGGTTGTCAGGGGTGAGGATACAGCTGTCCCTGTACACTATCATTATCATATCCTGCAATCCAAATTCCTCTTCAATCCTGTCAGTGTTAATCCTGGATTCCATGTCTGGAGGAATATAATTCCTTGTGTCCGGATCAGTCTCCATACGGGGTAACATAAGGATTCCGCCCAGGCCTATAAGGACTGATATAATGATTACCGGGTATCTGAATTTAATCAATAGTTTTGTCATTATGCTTTTACTTAAAAAACAATTCTTATTCCGGTATATATTGAATTAAGGCGCTCACGTATCATATCAAAAAGGGAGTTATCCTTACCTCCGTAGGTATCTGCCCCTGTTAGCAGTTCAATATTATCTGACGGCTTAATTTTTATTATTGGATTAATCATATACTCAGCAGCAGATATATTATACAGGATATTGAGGGAAGGTTTTACTGTTGCATACCCCTTTTCATATGACAGACTCAGACCGGCATAGTGGCTGTATTCATCCAGCTGGTAATTATACAGGCGGTTAAAAGAACTTATTTGCAAAGAGGTGTACTCATAGAGCTGTTCA
>JBKHBA010000129.1:0-7187 GCA_046542595.1 Bacteroidales bacterium
CACAGGGGCACATCCACCGGTACAATAAGAGGTATGAGCAGTCCGGTCACAAAATAGCCTTCATTGACTTCATGCCCTCTGATCTGGGCAAAGATTATTTCAACACCCAGTCCCACTATATAGCTTACAAGGAACAGCGGCAGGAATTTAAGAAACCCGAACCACACCATCTCCCAGAATCCGGCTTCCACGTTTATCGACTGGTAATGTTGCAGTCCGATATTATAGATACCAAAAAGCAATGCGGGGATGAGGGCTATCCAGACGGTTATCATTACCCTCTTCATATCAATGCCGTCGCGTATATGGGCACCCCTGGAGGTCACCCTGTCAGGTACAAAGATCAGCACCTCTATGGCATCGAATAAGGCATGAAGTTTTTCAAACTTGCCACCCTCTTCGAAATGAGGTTTAATCTTATCTATTTGCTTTCTTAATGCTTTCATTATTAAGATTATACTTTTTATAGTTTTAATTCATCTCCTTTTCCATCTGGTCCAGTCCCTTACGGATAATAGACTGTATCTCGGTTTTTGACGGGCAGACAAATTCGCAGAGGGCAAAATCCTCCTCGGCCACCTCATAGATGCCGAGCTGCTCCATACGGTCAATATCCTCCACCATTATTGATTTGATCAGTTGCATGGGATAGATATCCATAGGCAGCACTTTCTCATATTCACCCGTAACAACCAGAGCCCTGTTACCTCCGTGCATGTTTGTATCCAGGCGGTATTTTTTGCCGGGCATCAGCCAGGTAAGAAAAGTGCGTGAGAGGCTGAATTTTTTCAGTCCGGGTAATATCCAACCCAAAAATTCATAATAGTCACCTTCCGGTATTACGGTGATGGTTGAGTCATAATAACCAATAAAGCCGTCGGCCTGTATCTTATGTCCGGTCAGCACATTTCCACTGATATACCTTACATTATCGGACACTATATTATCCTTTATAATCTTGCTTATACATGCCCCTGTACGTGTGCGGTAGTACCTTGGCTTCTCCACTTCGGATCCTGCCAGTGCCACAATCCTGTCAGGAGCATATTTACCCTCCCTGAAAAGACGGCCCATAGCAACAATGTCCTGCAGGTTAACATGCCATACCACCTCCCCTTTATTCACCGGGTCAATATGGTGCATCTGTATGCCAACATTACCTGAAGGATGAGGTCCTTTAAAGTAGTTGATCTCCACCCCCGGAGTGTTTTTCAGCAGTCTGGAGCTTGATATGCTGTTAAGATTGAGGTGAACTTTCCCATCTGTAAGCTTCTTTAGTACTTTTATCCCGGTAAGGTAATCCTCTTTTGGCAGCAGTCCGATTATATAATCCAGGTCAGCTGCCAGCGGTGCAGTGTCATAGCCACTGATAAAAATTGATTTAGGCTTATCTTCAGGCCTGGCCACTATATTATAAGGTCTCTGCCGCACTGCAGGCCACAGGCCTGATTCAAGCAGTTTCTTCTTAATGGTTTCGGCATCAAGCTTAGCGGGATCAGCCTTGCCAAAATCAACATAATCATCACCTTTGGTCTCCAGCACCACCTCAAGGATACGGCGTCTTTCACCCCTGACAACATCCAGCACAACCCCGCTGGCAGGGGCTGTATACTTTATATCCTCATTTTTTTTATCAAAAAACAGTGTTGTACCTGCCTTAACCTCAGCGCCGGGCTTAACAGTCATCTTAGGAACGAGTCCCGGGAAGTCAACAGGCTTGACAGCGTACCTGTCAGGTTTCTCCCCGGGTATCAGGATTTTGTCAGCCTTCCCTTTCATCCTGATATCAAGCCCCTTACGTAATTTTATTTGTTTGGACATACAGACTTATTTAGAATATTAAAAACAACGCGAAATTAATTCAATGTTATTTATTTAACATAAAATAATGACAAATATCATAATTTCCCTGACCGTGACAAAAATACCCTGCAGCTCATTGGAAGCTACTGCTGTATAACATATAAATTATTGATACAGCCTGTAGAATCACATGAGTCGCCTGAACCTCTTATCTGTCCAGTCAACTATTTCACCTGTTTCTGACAGGAAAAGGATAATACTGGTAAAATGATCAACCAGTCCTGCCATATTATCAAAATCAAATAAACCCGCTTCATCGGCCGGGCTGTGTATATAATCGGCAAAAGTAGTAGTGGCGAAGGTAGCGCCAGGTATACCGGCATAGGTGTCCCCATCTCTTTCTACCCTTGCAAAAGAGGCATTATCTGACATATAAAACAGCCTGTTGGCTACCTGTATGGTGTCAATAAGACTGTAGGTGCCTCCCTTTTCCATCTCCCTTATAATCTCATCGAGATTTGAATAGTCGCATCCCGACATATAATAATTGCCCCTTCCCAGAAATTCAGAATGACCTGTCATCTCAAAATTCATATTGACAAAAACATTTTCCAGCGGGAAAGGCGGGTTAGCGGCTATATGTCCGGATCCTTTCAGTCCCATCTCTTCAGCGCTGACCGCTGCAAAGATTATTGAGCGTCCGGGCTTAAGCCGCTTTTCTTGTATTGTTCGTGCAATACCCAGCAGGGTACATGTACCGGCAGCATTATCATCGGCACCGTTATATATTGAATCGCCGCTTACAGGCCTGCCCACACCTACATGGTCGAAGTGTGCCGTAATAAGTATGTATTCATCTTTCAGTGCCGGGTTGTTGCCTTCCAGTATGCCAATAACATTCCTCTCACTGATCTCTTCACCCGATCTTGTCTGAAATGCGTATTTATGAATAAAGTCCTCATGTCCTTTCAGAGGTTTTAATCCCGACTCCTCATACTGCGCTGCTATCCAGCCTGCTGCCTGTGCCATCTCGGGCGACCCGCTGGCCCGGCCCCTCATCTCATCAGAGGCAAGGTATGACACCCACTCTTGCAGCTGTGCTGCTGTGACCGAATGTACAGGTTGGGATTGTGCATATATGGTGCCTGTTACCAGGATCTGCATTGCTGACAGAGCAGCCAGCAGGACCATTTTTGTATATATATTTATAGCTGTCATCTTATACATAGATTATTGTTTATTATATATATTCCTTTCTGCCAGCAATGCAGCCGAGATTTTAACTATTTCCCTGCAATATGTAAAATTACAATTATCTGTAATATCATTCAAGCTGTGATATGAAGAATCATCAGCATCTTTAAAGAAAAACAGGGCAGGATAGCCATATTCTGAAAAGGAAAAGCTGTCGCTGTACCTGTTCAGGCTGTTATCAGTATAGGTGTCCAGTATTGTATGCCGTGCGGCCAGTCGCATCGCATCATCAGGCAGTGTGGCTGAATTCTCATAATCCATTATATTAGCCTTCCATGAAGCCATATCGGCCGATGGTTCGTAAGCAATCATATCATTATTAAGCATCATCTTTATCTTAGCCTGCTCCCGGGCTGCTTTTATGCAATAATCGCGGCTGCCGTACAATCCCAGTTCCTCAGCTGCAAAGGCAATAAAAAGTATTGACCCTTCCGGCCTGAAATTATTTTCCTTCATCACCCTGGCCACCTCCAGGGCTGCGGCCACACCGCTTGCATTATCATTGGCCCCCGGAGCTGAGGTAAAAGGATCACTGTCACTGCCACCCAGTATACTGTCATAATGTCCTCCCATAATGGATAATGAGTCAGGATAAAGGCTCCCTTCAAGCCTTGCTATTACATTATATTGCCATAAGCTGTAATAGTTATCGCGATAGGTCCGTTCAAGAAGAAAGGAGTCCAGCCGGGCCGATGCATAGCCAAAACTGATAAACTTTTCCTGTATTGCTACTGCCACCTCCCGCCTGTTATCCGCAAGGCAGAATCTTGTTCCCATATCCTCCATCCATTTTACATAGGAATGCAGACTGTCAGCACTGATATCTTCCGTAAGACCCTGTATCAGGGCTTCCTTTACCTCGGCAAGGGTGGGTTCCTTTGTGCATGACCCGATACCTGCAATAAAAAATGCTATAAAAAGAAAGGAAAATACCTTTTTCATCGGTTTCAGTCTTTTACAAAAAGTAAATATAAGTAATAATGCTATTATGATGGCAGGGAACAGCAGGATATCTGAAAAAGAAAATGATGACAGTCAGATCAGTGCCTGACGGCTGGCTACCGGAGAGGGAGATATTAAAAAAAGAATATACGGATCCGCAATTATGGCAGATACCATAAAGTTATTATTCACGTTATAATTTTATAATTTAGCGATATAATGAGTAATAGTTTACGTTCACATATGAATGCAGTCTGCATAAAGCTTTTTCTGCCTGTATTACTTTTGGTCCATACCGGTCAGAGTACCGGACAGGATATAAGTGATGATCCCGGTTTTAAAAAGGGTGATATAAAATCAGTGCGGCTGCACCGCGAAGAATGGAACCTGTCATACCCTGTCATCACACTTGGATCCGGTGAAAAGCTGGTTTTACATTTCGATCTGCTCGGGGATAATGATGAAACATATTATTACACCTTCATGCATTGTGACAAGGACTGGAATCCAAGTGGCGTGTTTGAATCTGAATACCTTCAAGGCTTTGTTGAAAACCGGGTAGAGGATTACGATATGTCATTTAACACCACTGTTAACTACACACACTATAGTTTGAGTTTTCCCAACAGTGATGTCTCATTTAAGATTTCGGGCAATTATATTATCAGTGTTTATCCTTTTGGCGAGCCGGACAGGCCTGTTGTTACAAAGCGGTTTATGGTGAGTGAGGATGAGGCTTCGGTAGATGCCAGTACTGTACGGTCTAAGCTGACGGATTTTTATCTTACCGGGCAGCAGCTTGATTTCAGCGTTGATCATTCCGGTCTCAACCTGCAGAACCCGTATAATTATGTTTACAGCACCATACTCAAAAACGGCAGGTGGGATAATGCCAGGACTAACCTGAAGCCTGCATTCACAGGCAATAACAGGCTTGATTATAACAGTCTCTCGGATATCGGCGTCTTCCCCGGAGGCAGCGAATACAGGTATTTTGATATCAGGAGCCTGCGCTACCAGACCGAATATGTTAGAAAAATTGAGAATATAAACGGCTATTACCACGTACTGTTAAAAGAATCTGATAACAGGGCTGCGCGAGGGTATTTCTATCACCAGGATTTTAACGGCAAGTACTATATAGATCACCAGGAAGGTATCGACCCGCATACTGATGCTGACTATGTTTACGTATATTTTACCCTCCCGGCTGCTTTTCCCCTGGACCGTGATGTATATGTCTTTGGTGAGCTGACGGACTGGGAGTTCAGTGAAAGAAACCGGATGGCATACAATACGGAGACTCATAGCTACGAATGCCGCCTGCTGCTTAAGCAGGGGTGGTATAATTATATATATGCTGTACCGGATGACAGACCCGGCGCCTCAGTCTTTAATGAATTTGAAGGCGATCATTATGAAACGGAGAATGATTATATCATACTGGTCTATTACAGGGATCCGGGGGGCAGGTATGACCGTCTTATCGGCCATCATATACATAACAACTCAGGCAACAGGCCTTAGTGGCTGTGCTCTGGTGCTGAAAAGCCGGAAGTATGTACCTGCTGCCGTCAGCTGATGGACCGTAAGCTTTCTTAATGCTTTTTATGAACATCAACACCATACTGCATATAGATCGTATGCTGCAGTGTTTTTAATATCTCCGTCATATATTCCCTTACTGCTTTCACTGAGCCGGGCAATGTGTATACCAGGCAGTTGCCCATTATCCCCGCCACTGACCGGCTGAGCAGTGCATTCGGTTTTTCTGATCCATACTTAAGCCTTATATGATCCATGATACCAGGTATCTCAATACCTATAAGGTCCTTAACCACATCAACGGTTATGTCCCTCGGTCCAATACCCGTTCCGCCGGTGGTAATAATAATATTATTATCCTGCGAATACTCATTAAGCAGCTGCCTGAGCCGTGCCCTGTCATCCGGGATAATGACGGTTTCTGTTTCCAGTTTCCAGCTGATATCACTGAAATATTGCTTCAGTATTTTTTCCGCCTCCGGACCGCTGAGGTCATCATATTCTCCTTCTGCCGCCCTGTCTGACAGGGTGATAACCAGCGCTTTGTATGTACCTGGTAGTTTCATGATTAAAATTATTAAAACAATACGCGGAATATGGAAGAGCTTGTTTCACTATTCCTTTATTTTTTCGAGTAAGCGGATATTATTAATTACCATCTCCTTATCCACCGCCTTACACATATCATAAACGCTTAGGAGCGCAACGGACACACCTGTGAGGGCTTCCATCTCAACGCCAGTCCTGTCCCTGCATCTTGCCTCACACTCCACATTAACACCCGAACTTACGAGGCTGGCTGTTACGCTTATTTTATTCAGCATTATATTATGGCAGAGGGGTACCAGTTCAGATGTTCTTTTTGCAGCCTGCACGCCGGCTATCTCAGCCACGGTAAGGACATCACCCTTCTTCATAGCATTATTTTTTATCAACTCTACCGTAGCAGCCGACAGCTGTATTGATCCGGCGGCCCTGGCCGTCCGGATACTCTCAGGTTTGTCACCCACATCAACCATTCGTGCACGGCCCTTGTCATCGGTATGTGTCAGTTCCTTCATAACTACAAAATTAAGATAAAAGATAGAAAGTCAAAGTATAAAGTATAAAGCAGTATTGCAGCTTACCGGTGGGGTTAAATAACATAAGCGTGAGCTCATGATAAGCCTCCTGACTGCATTTAAGCCTGTGTACTGCCTGCAGCAATCAGAAGAGTTCAGCCCCCTATATTATAAAACTCACCCCTATGGTTTACCGTTCCGCAGGCAGGTTTATTCTGTACAGCCATGGCCAGGGCTTTTTCAGCACCCAGCTCCCTGACATCATATTCAAGGTCGCTGAAGAGGCATGGTTTTACCTTTCCGCTGGCTGTAAGCCTGAGCCTGTTACAGGCAGAACAGTTACCTCCATCACCACCCTCCACCACGGTAAAATCGCCCCGCCCAAGGTCCATCTGCCTTATATACCTTATCTCCAGTCCTTTCTTCCTGGCATAATCAGTTACCATTCTGGCATCGGGCTCATCTTTTGATTCATTTACCACACAGTTTATCTTAACAGGTGTGAGTTTGGCCGACAGAGCAGCATCAATACCCCTCTTCACCTTCTCCAGCTCTCCACCCCTTGTTATCCACCGGTATGTA
>JBKHBA010000130.1:0-7185 GCA_046542595.1 Bacteroidales bacterium
TAAAATGCCCCGGCTTGCCCTGGTGGTTTTTCATGGCAGGAACATTATCCACACCTTCTTTGCGCTTATTACGCAGCTCTATGTGACTGTCAATATTTGTACCTGTTTTCATATTTGATATCACAAGTACATAGATTGGTCTTCCCATGGTGCTTTCACCAATGGTCATCAGCTCGGTGATACCCGGGTAGGCAGCATTTACCTTTTCCAGGTATTCAACACTGCCATTATAGCCGTGGTAATTATCAAAGCTGATGGGCACCTTCTGGGCCTTGACTATTGCTGTGCTCAGCAGCAGGGCAATAATGATGCCCGGAAGGGCATAAGGGTTTTTCCGGGTTTCTCTTAACATGATAAGTGTTTTAATTATGTGGTTTTGCATCAAATATTAATAAAGTAAAAGGAATTTTACGACTGATCAATGCTTAATGAGCATTTTTAACTTTTTTTCACACTGTATAGCTTATCTTTTATCCCCGGGGTTCAGAATCACAGATGCTTTTTCTGCAGCGGGAAGGAGGGTGCCGGGCTACTGCCCCCGGACCTGATACAACCCGGGGTTTAATACCAATTATTCTGGCACAGTCTTATTATTTTCCTTCCTGCTTTTAAAAATATTTGAAGATCCTGCACCGCAGCTGATTATTGACTTCATCCCGGTATCAACGGTGGTCTTTGTGCGTACGGTTTTATCCTTGTGCACATGATAGATATTACCCGAGGTGGGATTGGGTCCTGTGGGCACAAAAACAGTGAGGTACTCACTGTCATCATGGTCATCGGTTATAAAACCGGTCATCAGGGTTCCCGAATTGAAAACATCCACCAGCACCACTTCTCTGAAGAAGGATTTGTTCTTGCCAAAAAACTGCATGACTGTTTCCCTGGCCATCTTATAGCCGGGTATTTTCGACAGGTACTGTTCTTCGAGGACAGTTCTGAAAAAATGCCCCACCCTGGTCTGTATAAAAAGGCCGAGCAGGAAGAAAAGCAGTATAATAGCGATAACGGCAAGTATATATAAGCCTGTAATAACCAGTTCAGATTCTGTATTAATAAGGCTTACCGCAGGTTCAAGGGATCTCTGAATGATATTTATGATCCACCTGAAAAAGATAAAGAGAAGCACCAGTGGCAGTATAGCCACAACGCCACCCAGGGCTGTTGTACGGAAAAAATTCCGCAATCTCCTTATAAAATTTTTCATTCGTTTAAAATTTTTATTCTTTGTATAAAATACAGGGCCTGTATTTACCGCGAATTTAATCAAAAAGCCGCTGATTGATCGGGGAATGCTTTTTATTATTGTTCTGGCCCTGTTTTTTATTGACCCTTTCAGTTAAGAACAATATTTAAATTAAAAAGATTATCTTTTAAAGGAGATTTTCTAAAAATCAAAGTATTATGCAGCATGATGAAAACGATAAAAGAGGAGATATTCACTGCCCCACAATATTTGTTGTCTCAGGCGGCAAGGGACTGTCAGGTATCAATGTTGTCCGGTCTGTACTTATTCAGTTTCCGAACCATAAGTGCCCGGTGAAAGTGATTCCGGATGTCAACTCAAAGAAGATGATACATGAGACAGTGGAAAGGGCGAAGTCTAAAAAAGGAGTTATTGTACACTCCATGGTTGACCCTGAGATGCGAAGGGAGCTGATCGTGGCATGTGACAACGCAGGTATCAGGAATTTTGATATTGTAGGAGGCCTTTCCGATTATCTTTCGGAATCATTCAATACTGAGCCAATAAGCAAACCGGGATTATACCGGAGAAGTAACCTGGAATATTTCAGGAGGGTGGAGGCTATCGAATTTACCATGAAGCATGATGACGGGCTCAATGCACAAAGAATAGGCAAGGCGGATATTATTCTTACGGGTGTGTCACGAACAGGCAAGACACCACTGAGCATCTACCTGGGTATGTTCGGGTGGAAGGTTGCCAATATACCTTTGATACCCGGACACCAGCCTCCAGACGAGCTCTTTATTGCAGACTCCAGGAGGGTCTTCGGGCTTACCACAACAACCAACTATCTTATAATGCAGCGTACCAACAGGGTCAGGGAACTGGGGCTCTCAGCCGATGATGATTATGTTAATCCACGCAAGGTGCGCATGGAGCTTGATTACGCACATGCCATATTTGAAAGGGGCGGCTTCTATACCATAAAGGTTACCCACCGACCCATTGAAACATCTGCCAATGAAATAATAAGTGTTCTTAATGAGCGCTTTGAGGATGATGATATTCGTATCTCACCCTGAGCCTTACTGTTCATTATGGGAAATGACCCGGGCTTCACTGCTTACAGCTAACCCGGGTCAGATTCGCCTTCGTCTTTACTTCCACTCCGGGAAGCGTCCGGGTGTTGTTGGAGCGCCCATCTCGTCCAGTCTGTTATCAAAAGCGTCAAACTCCTTCACCAGTGCTTTTATCTCTTCATATACGGGTGCAAACTCGCCGGCTGCTATATCATAATTCTTTTTAGCTATGCCTGTTATTTCTGATGTTGACCCGGATACACCGTACACTGCAGATCTTACCCTGTTGCTCAGTGAGTACACCGGATCGAGGTCGAGCCTGTTATAGTCGCGGTCGCCGTTAAGCGCCACCTGTGCTTTTTCAAGCTTATTCTCCATCTCACGCACCTCTTTCATCAGCTCAGCAGCCTGCTGTCCGCCAAAGGCTTTTGTGGCTGCCTTCCAGGGATCAATCCTGTCATTCATATCACTCAGTGCCGAGGATGCGGCTCTCAGTGCATTATCCAGCTTCAGGGCCTTCAGTTTGAAATCGCGCATTGCTGTCCTGTCGCCTGCCGGCAGGCTGCGGTTTTCCAGTTCCAGCACCTTGAATTCAACCGGTCCGGCCAGCTCGCTTATCTCGCCACGTATATTCTGTGAGAGGCTGACCGTATATTTGCCGGGCAGCACAAAAACGCTGGATGATGGGAGCCCGCTCGTGGCCTGTGCCTGGCTGCTCCTTACCGCCATGTCGGAAGGATATTTAAGATCCCATACTATCTTATTCAGTCCTTTTCTCACCGGGCTTCTCATCTCCCTGATAAAATTACCGTCTTCATCGCTTATGGTGAATATCAGGTAGGAGGGCAGCTCGTCCTGCTCAGCCTTGTATTCTTCGAGTGTGGGATAGGGTATGTCTTTCTTTTCTTTAAAAGCCTCGGCTTCCCTTCTCTTCCTCTCCTGCTCGAGGCTGGTAATGCCTTCTTTCACCATATAGGTGAAGACAGCTCCCCTCTCGGGATTGGGAGCGCTGTAGTAGTCTTCGCCCTGGAATCCTTTCTCCCTGCTTCCCAGTCCGCCCAGGGGCCTCCACGTGTTAAAGAGGAGTGCATCCTTTACTTTAAAGAGGTGGGCCGGTTTGTCCATTATCTCAGCTTTTATCTCCCTCATCGGGGCATAGTTATCCAGCACATAAAAACCCCTGCCGAAGGTGCCCAGCACCAGGTCGTTCTCCCTTTCCTGTATGGCCATATCCCTCACGTTGATAGTAGGCACGCCGGCTTTCAGCTGTTTCCAGTTGCTGCCGCCGTCGAGACTTACAAAGGCCCCGTATTCAGTTCCGGCAAAAAGGATATCCTTATCCACATGGTCCTGCTCCAGTGCATATACGGCCCCTTCGGGAAGGTTGCTGCTTATGCTGGTCCATGTACGTCCCTTATCATCACTGCGGTAGACATAGGGAGTGAAATCGCCGCTCTTATGGTTATTGAAGGCGGCAAACACTACATTCTCATTATGCTTTGAGGCTATAAGGTCATATACATAGGTATATTCGGGCACCCCGGGAAAGCTGTTTATCTTAAACCAGTTCTCCCCGCCGTCCTCTGTTACGCTTATCTGCCCGTCGTCAGTGCCGGCATAGATCAGTCCTTCCCTGAGCCTTGACTCATCCAGCGAGACAACGGCCCCGTAGCGTGATGTTGATCCGTTCTTTGCCACTGCATCCATCGGCCATACCTGTCCCATCACGGGCCACTTGTTACGGTCTATATTCCTGTCGAGGTCATCGCTTATCACCTCCCATGAATTGCCGCGGTCAGTGCTTTTAAAAAGTTTATTAGCTGCAAAGTACAATGTTTTATGATCGTGCGGACTAATCATCAGGGGGGAGTCCCAGTTAAAGTTATATTCTTTTTCACCCTTGCCTGGCTGTGGCACAATCCTCACGCCCTCACCGCTTTTTTTATCAAAGCGCACCAGGTTACCGTACTGCGATTGTGCATAGACAATATTGGGGTCTTCCGGGTCGGCCACCGATTCAAAGCCGTCGCCTGTCACCGTAACTATCCAGTCAGACGACACTATGCCGTGGTCACTCAGTGTTTGTGAGGGACCCACCATGGAATAGTTATCCTGTGTACCGCCCATTATATTATAGAACGGAAAGTCATTGTCAACGCTTACCTTGTAGAACTGGGTAACGGGCAGGTTGGTAAAGAACCTCCATGTATCGCCATAGTCGAATGATTCATAGAGTCCACCGTCGCTGCCTTCCATCACGTGGGCGGGATTATCCGGGTTTATCCACAGGCAGTGGTTATCGATATGCTTGCTTCTCTCACCCCTGGTGGTAAAAGTCTTGCCGCCATCTGTTGTAAGCAGGGTATAGGTATTCATTATATACACCCTGTTTTCATCCACCGGGTCGGCGATAAGCTCCTGGTAGTAATTACCGCTTGTTGATGTGCTGCTTCTTTTCTCCCATGATGCACCCCTGTTTGTTGAGCGGTAAAAACCACCCTGTCCTCTCTGTGCCTCTACAACAGCATACATTATCTCCGGGTTAGCCGGCGATATTGCCATGCCTATCCTTCCCATATCCACGGATGGCAGCCCTTTGTTTATCTCTTTCCATGTCTTGCCGGCATCAGTTGATTTGTATATCCCCGATTCCGGTCCGCCGCCAAGGTATGTCCACTGCCTTCTCCTTCTCTGGTGTGCTGTGGCATAGAGTACATCGGGGTCGCGCGGATCCATATGTATCTCGTTGAACCCCGTATGCTCACTTACATGAAGTATCCTTTCCCATGATTCACCTCCATCGGTGGTCTTATAGATGCCACGGTCGCCGCCGGCGCTCCACACCGGACCGTAGGCAGCAACATAAACCACATCGGTGTTACGCGGGTCTATGGCTATCATCCCTATATGTTCTGATTCTTCCAGTCCCACTTTTTCCCAGCTCCTGCCTCCGTCAATGGATTTGTAGAGGCCGTCGCCGTAGGACACTGATCTCTGGTTATTATTCTCACCCGTACCCACCCATATAACATTATGGTTGGAGGGGTCCATTGCCAGGCATCCTATCGAGAATGACCCCTGGTCATCGAATATGGGATCGAAGGTAAGGCCGCCGTTGCTTGTTTTCCACACACCGCCGGCAGAGGCAGCCACATAGAATTCCGAGTGATCATCAGGGTTAACTGCCAGGTCGGACAGCCTGCCCGAGGTAAGGGCCGGGCCTATACCCCTGAATTTAAAGGTGCTCAGCGATACACTGCTTAAAGGATCCTTTGCTCCTTCATCATTATTTCTTTTACGCTGGGCCTGTGCAGATGGCATGATCATCATCAGTGCCAGCAGGCCGGTGATTATTCTTACGGTAATTTTTTTCATAAAATTAGATTTTGAGTTTAGGGATACTAAGATACAGAAAGAACTTGTTTTAAGGGCCCGGAAGGCTTATTAAAAAAGTATAAATATTCAATTGAATGTATTAGGCAGTCCTGCTGGCCAGGTGTTATTGTGATCATTTCGCCCCGGGCAATGCTTCTTTTTGGATGTTTCCGTATTGCTCCGGTATATTCAGGTCCATAGCTTTCAGGAGGGGGATATTGAGATCATGGTCGAACCGGCCGTCACTGTCTTCTTCAAAGAGGCCGAAGCCTCCGTGGTAGTCCCACATAGTCCATGCAATTTTCATCGAATCAAGGTACCCGGCAACGATATCATACCAGTATACCCTGTGCTTTTCATCACTGTTGGGCCTGTACACCCCGAATTCCCCGCAGAAGATGGGTACATTTCTCTCCTTCCTGAATTGCACGGCTATATCTACCAGTTCCCTTACCCTGTCTGCAGTACCCTCTGCAGGGTAGTTCTGATAGAGTTTTTCCACCCATGTATCTTTAAACTCAGCAGGCATCGGGGGCATGGAGGAGGGATCATATGGGAAGGGGATATTTTCAGCCGCAGCCATTGAAGGAGTGTTCCACGAAGCACCCTGGTGGGTAAAAAGGAAGGGGTCATAGAAATGGAATGTATAGATCAGCTTATCATCATTATATTCGGGCATTGCGGCAAGGTTGTTATAGCTGTTCCAGCCTGCAGGTCCGATAATTATATAATGCCCGGTGTCATGCTCCCTTATTGTTTTTATTACGCTTTGCTGTATTTTATTCCAGCTTTTATCTGGTATGCCATGAGGCTCATTGAGAATCTCGTAAATGATATATTCTGAGCGGTCAGCAAATTCAATGGCCATCTGTTTCCATACTTTATTAAGTATTTTTCCAACATTTCGGTCAGTGTCCACAGAAGGATTGAAGGTATGGTTATCCAGTATCAGGTACATCTGCAGTTCTTCAGCCAGGTCGATAACTCCATGCAGGTTTTCAAGGAATAAGTCATCAAGTTTGTATCCGGGTTCACCACCGGTCATATAATGCAGGTTTATGGGCAGGCGTATCACATCGCAGCCAAGGCTCCTGATATTTATAAAATCCTGCCTGGAATATTTATTATAATCTATTTCATCTGCGCTGCCGGCCTGGTACCAGCCGGTAAGATTAACACCCCTGTTGAATGGAGTTTGCTGGGCAGGAAGCACCGGTGTAATCATATTTATTATCAGCAGCAGGACAATTAATTTTGAACAGACTCTTTTCATTTGTTTTAAGGTTTAGTACAAATAATTAATAATTACTGTATTCCTGAGATCATTTCGCTGATTTTATGCCTGATAATATTTTTAAAATTATTCTCATACAAATTTCCAAAAATTTTTGCATGGCAGGAGACCTCACGCTCTTTGCTCTCGCAGGAAAATTTGACTCTCCTCGCGGCTTGCCGCCAGGAACCTTTAGCCCGGCGAAGCCAACCGGGCCTGCGAGCTCGGCGAAGCCAACCGGGCCTGCGAGCTCGGCGAAGCCAACCGAG
>JBKHBA010000131.1:0-7164 GCA_046542595.1 Bacteroidales bacterium
CATACTGGGTTCTGCTCTTGGTGCACTTAACGGTGAGGCCAAAGAGGAAGAGAAAATACTGGAACTCATGAAAGCAGTTGATGAGTATATTCCTATACCACCCCGTGATGTAGAAAAACCATTCCTTATGCCTGTTGAGGATGTATTCTCAATCACAGGACGTGGAACAGTTGCCACAGGACGTATTGAGACAGGTGTTGTTAATACATCTGATGAACTTGAAATGATCGGTCTGGGTGCACAGAAGAGAAAGACCGTATGTACAGGTGTGGAGATGTTCCGTAAGATACTTGATCGCGGTGAAGCCGGTGATAACGTCGGTCTGCTGCTGCGTGGAGTGGATAAAAAAGAGATTAAAAGGGGTATGGTGCTTGCAAAGCCCGGATCAATTACTCCTCATACTAAATTTAAGGCAGAGGTTTATGTCCTGAAAAAAGAAGAAGGCGGACGCCATACACCTTTCCATAACAACTACCGTCCCCAGTTTTACCTGAGAACACTGGATGTTACAGGTGAGGTTATGCTTCCTGAAGGAACAGAGATGGTGATGCCCGGTGATAATGTGACAATTGAAGTAACACTTATTACTCCTGTTGCCATAAACAAGGGATTGCGTTTCGCAATACGTGAAGGCGGAAGAACAGTAGGTGCTGGTCAGGTAATTGACATTGTTGAATAAGATAATTGATATCAGTGCAGGGCGTGGTAACACACTCCCTGCGCACCGGTATACGGGTGTAGCTCAGTTGGTAGAGCACTGGTCTCCAAAACCAGGTGTCGGGAGTTCGAGCCTCTCCTCCCGTGCAAACTGTTTATAAAATGAAGAAAATCAGGAGATACATAAAAGAGTCATTTACAGAACTCATACATAAGGTTACATGGCCTACCTGGAGCGAGCTGCAAAACAGTACTACGGTAGTGATGATTGCCTCACTTATTATTGCCCTGGCAATATGGGTCATGGATTATGCCTTTGACAATATCATGTCATTTGTGTATGGGGTATTATATTAAAGCAGGACGTTTCGATGAGTGAGAATGTAAAGAAATGGTATGTATTGCGTGCAATAGGTGGAAAGGAGAAGAAGGTTAAGGAATATATTGAAAGTGAAATTAACCGCCTTGATCTGAAAGATTATATCTCCCAGGTGCTTATACCGCAGGAAAAAGTATACCAGATAAGATCCGGGAAAAAGATAAGCAAGGAAAGAAATTTCTTCCCGGGCTATGTACTTATCGAGGCTGCCCTTGTCGGAGAAATACCACATATACTGAGAAATATCCCTAATGTTATCGGCTTCCTGGGCTCCAAGGAAGGTGATCCGGTGCCCCTGAGGAAATCCGAGATAAACAGGATACTGGGTAAGGTTGATGAGCTGGCCGCCAGCGATGAGGAAATAAATGTTCCCTTCTATGTCGGTGAAACGGTGAAGGTCGTGGACGGACCGTTTAACAGCTTTACAGGTATTATTGAAGAGGTTAATGATGAAAAGAAGAAACTCAAGGTTATGGTTAAGATTTTCGGCAGAAAAACACCTCTTGAACTGAGTTTCATGCAAGTGGAAAAAGAAAGTTAATAATTATTAGACAAAGATATTGGTGGTTGCAATATTTATAATGCTTCCTGAGTAACCGCCAAGCTCTCGCGTAAACTAAGCAAAATGTGAATTATGGCAAAAGAAGTTGCTGGAATAATCAAGTTACAAATACGTGGCGGCGCAGCTAATCCATCACCGCCTGTGGGACCTGCACTTGGTGCCAAGGGTGTTAATATTATGGAATTCTGCAAGCAGTTTAACGGGAGAACCCAGGACAAAGCTGGAAAGGTGATACCGGTAATAATTACCGTTTATGGTGACAAGTCATTTGATTTTGTTACCAAAACACCACCGGTGGCCGTTCAGCTTCTGGAATCATCAAAGGTGAAAAAAGGATCATCTGAATCCAATATTACCAAGGTGGCTTCAGTCTCCTGGGATCAGGTACGTACAATTGCTGAAGAAAAAATGGAGGACCTTAACTGTTTTACAGTTGAATCAGCCATGAGGATGGTAGCCGGTACTGCCAGGAGTATGGGAATAACCGTAAAAGGAAATTTCCCGGGTAGTAACTAAAAATTTATTTAAGGATAATATGACTAAACTTACCAAGAATAAAAAGCTGGGCCTTGAGAAAATCGAGAAGGACAGACTTTATACACTGTCTGAGGCTAGCAAGCTTGTGAAAGAAATTACTTTCTCAAAGTTTGACGCATCAGTCGATTTAGATGTAAGGTTAGGTATTGATCCACGCAAATCAAACCAGATGGTTCGCGGAGTTGTTTCCCTGCCTCACGGCACAGGAAAAGAGGTCAGAGTACTTGTGCTCTGTACCCCTGATAAGGAAGCAGAAGCGAAAGAAGCCGGAGCCGACTATGTCGGTCTTGATGAGTATGTCGAGAAAATCAAGGGCGGATGGACGGATATTGATGTGGTCATTACTATGCCGAGCGTAATGGGTAAGATCGGTCCACTTGGAAGAATACTGGGTCCGCGCGGACTCATGCCTAATCCGAAAAGTGGTACTGTGACAATGGATATAGGTAAGGCTGTGTCTGAAGTTAAACAGGGTAAGATTGATTTCAAAGTAGATAAATACGGGATCATTCATGTACCTGTCGGAAAGGTTTCATTTGAACCTCAGAAAATTGTTGAAAATGCAAAGGAATTTATTTCAACAATTAATAAGCTTAAACCGGCTGCTGCCAAAGGAACATATATCAGAAGTATATTCCTTTCAAGCACAATGAGCCCGGGGATAAAGGTAGACCCTAAAGGTCTGGAGGAAAAAATCTGAAAACAAGGAGGAAAAAATGAGACGTGACGAAAAACAAACAATAATAGACAGCCTGGCTGAACAGCTCGAAGAGTACAGCCATTTTTATCTTACCGATACCGCTGAGCTCAATGCTGCTCATACATCGGACCTGAGAAGAGCCTGTTTTAAGAAAGACATCAAAATGATTGTCGTGAAAAACACCCTTCTCAAGAGAGCCCTGGATAAATCTGAAATAAACCTGGAAGAACTGTATGATGTTCTGAAAGGTTCTACGTCTGTCATGTTTTCAAATACGGGAAATATACCTGCAAAAGTGATAAAGGATTTCCGTAAAAAACATGATAAGCCCCTGCTTAAAGGTGCATATGTTGAAGAATCAGTCTATATAGGCGATAATCAACTGGAGACCCTGGCAGCACTCAAATCGAAAGATGAACTTCTTGCCGATCTGATTGCCCTGCTGAGATCACCAATGCAAAATGTACTTTCATCATTGCAGTCGGGTTCGAACAACATTCACGGAGTACTGGAAACGCTTTCCAGAAGAGATAACTAGAATAATAATAATTTAATTAAAATAATCTGAGAGATGGCAGATCTTAAAAAGTTAGCAGAAGAACTAGTAGGCTTAACTGTTAAAGAAGTAAATGAACTTACAGACATACTAAAAGAAGAGCACGGTATTGAACCTGCAGCTGCTGCTGTAGCCGTTGCAGGTCCGGCCGGTGGCGAAGAGGAAGCCGCCGAGGAAAAAACAGAATTTGATGTGATACTGAATGCTCCGGGCGGACAGAAACTGCAGATCGTTAAGCTGGTGAAAGAGCTTACCGGACTGGGACTCAAAGAAGCAAAAGCCGTAGTCGACTCAGCACCTTCACCTATTAAAGAAGGTATAGCTAAAGATGAGGCTGAAAGCATCAAGAACCAGCTTGAAGAAGCAGGAGCTGAAGTTGAACTTAAATAAGCTTTACCTTGTAAAGGTTTATAGGTTTGATCCCGGCTCAAACGGGATCAGGCCTTTTTGTCGTTTTAATAACAAGTTCATATAATAGCATTATAGATGACCTCAAAAAGTAATAAAAGAATCAGTTTTGCAACCATTAAGAATCAGTTGGAATATCCTGATTTCCTGGAGGTTCAGCTGAAATCGTTCACGGAGTTTTTCCAGATGGGAACAACCCCCGAGAACAGGAAAAATGAGGGATTATACAGGGTTTTTAATGAAAATTTCCCTATCAGTGACACCAGGAATAATTTTATTCTTGAATTCCTGGATTACTCAATCGATCCTGCCAGGTATTCCATTGAAGAATGTATAGAAAGAGGATTGACCTACAGCGTCCCGCTCAAGGCAAAGCTGAAATTATACTGTACCGATCCCGAACATGAGGATTTCGATACGGTAATACAGGATGTATACCTTGGAACCGTCCCCTATATGACAGAAAGGGGAACCTTTGTTATCAATGGGGCAGAAAGGATAGTGGTGTCGCAGCTGCACCGTTCACCGGGCGTATTCTTCGGACAGAGCATACATGCAAACGGTACAAAGCTGTATTCAGCAAGGATAATACCTTTTAAAGGTTCATGGATAGAATTCGCTACCGATATTAATAATGTGATGTACGCCTATATCGACAGGAAGAAAAAACTTCCCGTCACAACATTGCTGCGTGCAATAGGTTATGAAAGTGATAAGGAAATACTGGAAATATTCCACCTTGCCGAAGAACAAAAAGTATCAAAAACAAACCTTAAGAGGCTTGTAGGAAGAAAGCTGGCGGCCAGGGTGCTGAAATCATGGTTCGAAGATTTTGTTGATGAGGATACGGGGGAACTTGTGTCTATTGAGAGAAACGAAGTTATACTCGACCGTGAGACTGAAATTAAAAATGAACATATAGACCTGATAGTTGACTCGGGTGCAAAAGATATATTGTTACACAGGGAAGATCAGAATGTGTCTGATTATGCCATTATTTACAATACCCTGCATAAGGATCCCTGTAACTCGGAAGAAGAGGCAGTGCTGTATATTTACAGGCAGCTCAGGAACGCCGAGCCGCCTGATGTGGCAACCGCACGTGACGTTATCGATAAACTGTTCTTTTCCGATAAAAGATATGACCTTGGCGAGGTGGGGCGTTACAGGATAAATACCAAGCTTGGACTGCATACAGATGCCGATATTAAAGTTCTGACCAAAGAAGATATTATTGAGATCATAAAATATCTTATTGAGCTTATAAACTCAAAAACAGATATTGATGATATAGACCATCTTAGCAACAGGCGTGTACGAACAGTTGGTGAACAGCTGTTTAACCAGTTTGGTGTGGGCCTGGCACGTATGGCCAGAACCATAAGGGAAAGGATGAATGTGAGGGATAATGAGGTATTTACACCCGTTGACCTTATCAACTCCAAAACACTGTCTTCCGTTATCAACTCTTTCTTCGGAACAAACCAGCTGTCGCAGTTTATGGACCAGACCAACCCGCTGGCCGAGATGACACATAAAAGACGTATGTCAGCACTGGGTCCGGGCGGACTCTCACGTGAGAGAGCAGGATTCGAGGTGAGGGAAGTGCATTATACCCATTACGGGCGTTTATGTCCTATTGAAACACCTGAAGGTCCTAATATTGGACTTATATCATCACTGTGTGTATATTCAAAGATCAATCCGCTGGGCTTTATAGAAACACCTTACAGGAAGGTGGAGGCGGCACAGGTTGACCTTACAAATAACGGGGTGGTATGGCTGAGCGCTGAAGATGAGGAAGATAAGATTATAGCCCAGGCTAACGCACCCCTTGATGACCAGGGGAAATTTGTCAATCCAAGAGTGAAATCCCGTTTTGAGGCTGACTATCCGCATGAAGAGGCCGGTAATGTGCACCTGATGGACGTGGCACCTAACCAGATAGCTTCAATAGCCGCCTCGCTGATACCCTTCCTTGAGCATGATGATGCTAACCGTGCCCTTATGGGCTCCAATATGATGCGCCAGGCAGTACCGCTGATTAGACCGGAAGCTCCGATTGTGGGAACCGGACTGGAAGGACAGATGGTGCGCGATTCGCGCATCCTGATAGTGGCTGAAGGTGACGGTGTTGTTGAATATGTTGATGCTGAAGAGATAGTTATCAGGTATTCACGTACCGATGAAGAGAAATTTGTGAGCTTCGATGATGATATAAAAAGGTACAGGCTTCCCAAATACCAGAAGACCAACCAGAATACATGTATTAACCTGGTGCCTGTGGTTAAGAAGGGTGATAAGGTTAAAACCGGCCAGGTGCTTACCGAAGGCTATGGTACACAGAATGGCGAACTGGCTCTCGGACGTAACCTCAAAGTGGCATTTATGCCATGGAAAGGTTATAACTTTGAGGATGCTATCGTTATCTCCGACAGGGTGGTGCGCGATGATGTCTTCACCTCAATTCACGTGGATGAATACCTCCTTGAGGTAAGGGACACGAAAAGAGGTATAGAAGAGCTTACATCCGATATACCCAATGTCAGTGAAGAGGCAACAAAGGACCTTGATGAGAATGGACTGATAAGGATAGGTGCCCATATCAAGCCGGGCGATATATTGATAGGTAAGATAACACCAAAAGGAGAATCCGATCCTTCACCTGAAGAAAAACTGCTTAGAGCTATCTTCGGTGATAAGGCAGGGGATGTTAAAGATGCATCACTGAAAGCCGGCCCCTCACTTACAGGTGTTGTGATAGATAAAAAACTGTTCTCAAGGGCTGTGAAGGACCGTAAATCAAAGACAGTGGAAAAGCCATTGCTTGAAAAGATTGATGCCGACTTCCAGCAGAGTGCAGAAGACCTGAAGATGAGGCTGGTAGATAAGCTTTTCATCCTGGTTAACGGTAAGACATCACAGGGAGTGAAAGACTACCTCAATGTTGATGTAATACCCAAAGGCACAAAGTTTACCCTTAAGCAGCTGCAGGAAATAGATTTCCTCAATGTAAATCCTAATAAGTGGACCACCGATAAAAAGAAGAATGATACAATAAAGCAGCTTCTTCATAATTACCTTATCAAGCATAAGGAGATAGACGGGGTCTATAAGAGAAAGAAATATAATATCAGCATAGGAGATGAGCTGCCGGCAGGCATTATAAGGCTTGCAAAGGTATATGTTGCCAAGAAACGCAAGGTGAAAGTAGGGGATAAGATGGCCGGGCGCCATGGTAATAAAGGTATAGTGGCCAAGATAGTGCGCGCCGAAGATATGCCTTTCCTCGAAGATGGCTCACCCGTTGATATAGTCCTTAACCCGCTGGGTGTGCCCTCAAGGATGAACCTGGGGCAGATATA
>JBKHBA010000132.1:0-7155 GCA_046542595.1 Bacteroidales bacterium
GTCTCTGATGTGCTGGAAGTTTCCCGTGAGATGAAAGAGAAATACGACAAAGATGACCAGTTAGTGGTGTACTGCTCCGGCCCCGACTGCCAGTCCAGCCAGGTAGCTGCAGAAAAGCTGGAAGCACTGGGCTTTACTAATGTTTATCGCTATAAGGGAGGAAAAAAAGAATGGGAAGAGGCCGGTTTCCCGATGGATTAACAGGCATTAACCGGCATTTCTTTCTCTAATAATAAAATATATACCATGGCCGAAAAAAACAGAATACACGAGTTTGAGAATAAGGAGTGGATTGATTCACTGGAGTATATCATTAAACATGAGAGTCCGGATCGCGCCGGGGAGCTGCTACAGATACTGGTAGACGAGGCCAATAAAAAGGGAATAAGCCTGCCATGCCAGTTCAACACACCTTATATCAACACAATACCTGCCGACCAGGAAGATCCTTATCCCGGCGACAGGGAGACAGAAAGGAAGATAAAAAGCCTTATACGCTGGAATGCCATGGCTATGGTTGTCCAGGCCAACAGGAGGCAGGAAGGTATCGGTGGACATATCTCCACCTATGCCTCGGCAGCAACACTCTATGAGGTGGGATTCAACCACTTTTTCAGGGGTGCCGATAATGATAAGCCCCAGGATATTGTTTATTACCAGGGTCATGCCTCCCCCGGCATATACGCCAGATCATTCCTGGAGGGACGCTTTGATGAAAAGATGCTGGAAAATTTCAGGAGGGAACTAAACCCGGAAGGCGGACTCTCTTCTTATCCCCACCCGCGCCTGATGGAAAAATACTGGCAGTTCCCCACAGTATCAATGGGCCTCTCGCCTATTATGTCCATCTACCAGGCACGGTTCAATAAGTACCTCCAGGATAAGGGGCTTATTGAGTCATCCGGACAGAAAGTATGGGCTTTCCTGGGCGACGGAGAGATGGATGAACCGGAATCCATGGGGGCACTAACACTGGCTGCCCGCGAAGAACTGGATAACCTGATCTTTGTTATCAACTGTAACCTGCAGCGCCTCGACGGCCCTGTGAGGGGTAACAGCTCGGTGATACAGGAGCTGGAGGCTGCCTTCAAAGGGGCCGGGTGGGATGTGATAAAGGTTATACTCGGTGAGAACTGGGACCCCCTGCTCGAAAAAGATGAGAAAGGATTGCTGAAAGAGCGGCTGCTGGAGGTGGTTGACGGCAAACGCCAGAAATATTCAGCCTCCGCCGGCGATTATATACGAGAGGACTTCTTCGGGAAAAGCGAAGAGCTGAAAGCGATGGTAGACCACCTTAGCGATGACGAGATAACAAAGCTGCGAAGGGGCGGACACGATCCTCTGAAAGTATACAATGCCTATAAAAGAGCACAGAAGGCCGATAAAAAACCCACCGTTATACTGGCACAGACTATCAAGGGATACGGTATGGGTGAGGCCGGTGAGGGTAGAAATATCACCCACCAGCAAAAGAAACTGAACGAGGAGGAGCTGCTGTATTTCCGCGACCGTTTTAATATACCTATCTCTGATGAAGACCTGAAAAAAGCACCTTTCTACAGGCCGGACGGGGACAGCAAAGAGATTAAGTACATGCTGGAACGCAGGAAAGAACTGGGAGGATTGGTCCCCGTGCGCAATACGAAATGTGCCGGCTTTGAAATGCCGGATGAAAATGTATTCAAGCAATATACGGAAGGTTCGGGCAAACGTGAGGTGGCCACAACAATGGCAGCAGTGCAGCTGATATCAGACCTGCTCAAAGATAAGAACACCGCTGATCTTATAGTGCCTATCGTTCCGGATGAATCACGCACCTTCGGGCTCGACGCCCTGTTCAGGCAGTCAGGTATATATTCGCATAAAGGCCAGCTGTATGAACCGGTTGACAGGGAAAGCCTGATGTATTATAAGGAAGCAAAAAACGGTTCTATCCTTGAAGAAGGGATAACGGAAGCCGGATCAATGTCATCGTTCATAGCTGCCGGCACGGCATATGGCACACACAGGATAAATACCATACCCTTTTTTATATTCTATTCCATGTTCGGGTTCCAGAGAATAGGTGACCTGATATGGGCCGCTGCAGATGCACGCGCCAGGGGCTTTATGCTCGGGGGAACAGCCGGACGCACCACCCTTGCCGGTGAGGGACTGCAGCACCAGGACGGGCAGAGTCACGTGCTGGCCCTGCCTGTACCCTCTGTGAGGGCATACGATCCTGCCTTTGCTTACGAGATGGCGGTGATAGTAAGGGAAGGGATGAAGAGAATGTATGTCGATTGTGAAGACCTGATATATTATATCACCATAATGAACGAAAAATATAAAATGCCGGCAATGCCTTCAAAAAAAGGTATCGAAGAGGGCATACTTAAGGGTATGTATAAATATAAATCGTCGCGTAATAATGAGCATAATGTTAATCTGCTGGGAAGCGGTACCATATTAAACGAGGTGATAAAAGCATCGGCCATCTTAAAGGATGACTATGATATCAGGTCCAATATCTACAGCGTTACCAGCTACAAATGCCTGTATGATGATGCCGTTGAAACAGAAAGGCAGAACCGCCTTTCAGGTAAGAAAAGTAAAAAAAATTATATCCATAAGACAGTCGGCGCGGATGAGGGCATATTCGTGGCGGCCAGCGACTATATGAAAGCCCTGCCACTGGCAGTGTCAAAATGGTTTCCCGGAACATTCACGGCGCTTGGTACTGACGGCTTCGGCAAAAGTGACCACCGTATTGAGCTGAGAGAACATTTTGAAGTTAACGCAGAGCAGATAGCATGGGCCACACTGCTGAGCCTGCATGAGGAAGGAAAAATAAGCCAGTCACTGCTCAGAAAGGCTAAGAAGAAACTAAATGTAGATGAAAATAAAGCATCACCAACAGCCATTTAGTTATCAAAGGTGATGAAGCAATAATTAAAGCACCTGGAATAATGAAAAGACATGATTTTTATTAATCATAAAATACTGAACGGATGAAAAAAGAAGTTAAAATACCGGATATAGCTGAAAATGTGGAATCAGGACTGGTAGCAGGAATACTCGTTAAGGAAGGCGATAAGGTGGAAGAGGACCAGCCACTGGTGGAGATAGAAACAGATAAGGCTGCAACCGATATCCCCTCGCCCTACAGCGGTACTGTAAGTGAGATTAAGATAAAAGAAGGTGATGAAGTAGAAGTACACCAGGTAATTATGATTATTGACACCCGGGAAGGAGAAGAAAAAGAGGAGAAGGCAGAGCCTGAAGAGAAGCCAAAAGAGGAGCCCGGAGAGGAGCCAAAAGAGAAGCCAGAAGAAAAGCCAGAAGAGGAGCCAGAAGAGGAATCCAAAAAAGAAGGATCCGGAGAAGAGCCCAAAAAAGAAGAGAAAGAAGAGCCGGAAGAAAAAGACAGGGAAAAGCCCAAAAAGGAGAATCTTTCTGATATACCTGCTGCACCGTCGGTACGCAGACTGGCACGTGAGATGAAAGTGGACATAACAGAGGTTAAAGGAACCGGTCCAGGTAAGCGGCTGACAGCTGATGATATTAAAGCGGCAGCGGGTAAAGAAAAGGAAGAACCGGCGGAAAAAGCTGAACGACAGGCCGACTTCTCCAAATGGGGTTCGACAGAAGAGGAGAAGATGAGCAATACACGGAAAATAACCGCAAAGAATGTAAGCGAGGCCTGGAGAACAATACCGCATGTAACGCAGTTTGATGAAGCAGACATGACAGGGCTGAATAAATTTATGGAGGAGATAAAGGAGAAGATAAGTAAAGAAGGAGCTAAGCTCACGGTTACCGCCGTACTCCTGAAGATAATAACCCTTGCCCTCCGGAAATTTCCAAGCTTCAATGCAAGCCTGGATATGGAAGCCGGCATGATCATCTACAAGCATTACCTTAATATCGGTGTGGCTGTTGATACGCCAAGGGGACTGCTGGTGCCGATTATAAAGGAAGCTGATAAAAAATCGCTTGCAGAAATATCAGTGGAGCTGTCTGAGGTAGCACAAAAGGTGCGGGAGAAAAAAGTATCACTGGAAGAGCTGCAGGGAGGCACCTTCACCATCTCCAACCTGGGAGGTATAGGCGGAACAGCCTTCACCCCTATCGTATATCCACCGCAGGTAGCTATCCTCGGTGTATCAAGGGCAGCATATAAAAAGATATATGTAAAGGGTAAGTTTAAAAAACGTATGGTGATACCCTTATCCCTCTCTTATGACCACCGGGTGATTGATGGTGCTGACGGAGCACGTTTCCTGCGCTGGATATGTGATGTTATTGAGAATCCTTACGCTGTAATACTGTAAAAAAGCAGACACTGTCATGAATGAAGAACATACACATGAACTCGTAATCATAGGGGCCGGTCCCGGAGGATACCGGGCAGCATTTATGGCCTCCGACCTGGGACTCGATGTCACACTGATAGACCCCGAGGATAACCCGGGAGGTATATGCCTGTACCGGGGATGCATCCCCACCAAAACATTGCTGCAAATGGTTAAGGTGAAGGATGACGCTGAAAAGGCAGCTGATAAGGGAATAAAATTTTCTTCCCCCGAAATTGATATTGATAAGATACGCGAATGGAAAGAAAGTGTTGTCAGTAAGCTTACAGGCGGCCTGGGCCAGCTGGTAAAGAGCAGGAAGATTAATTATATAAGAGCCTGGGCAAAATTCACAGATTCCAACAGCCTTGAGCTCAGTAAAGAAAACGGGGATAAGGAAAAGATAAAATTCAAAAATGCCATCATAGCTACCGGTGTCGTTCCCAGGCAATTACCGGGTATAGATAATGATATGCCCGGGATAATGGATTCCTCCGGCGCCCTTGAGCTGAAAGATATACCCGGAAAGCTGCTGGTGGTGGGAGGCGGTTATATAGGCGTGGAGGTAGGTACTGCTTACCGTTCTTTCGGTAGCGAAGTGACTATCACAGAATTAACCGGTAATATAATGCCGGGGATGGATGAAGACCTGCTGAATGAATATGTAAAGACAGGAGGCAGGACATTCAAAGATATATACCTGGAGACAAAGGTTGAAAATATCAAAAAGAAAGGTAAAAAGCTGGAAGTGCAGTTTAAAAGCAAGGAAAAAGGCTCCTTTACCGGCACCTTCGACAGGGTGCTGGCAGCCATAGGCCAGCAGCCCCGTACTGAGCACCTTGGACTGGATAATGCAGGCGTCAAAACCAGCTCCGAAGGATTTATACAGGTAAATGAAAAACAGCAGACCAGCATTAAGAATATTTATGCCATAGGGGATATATCCGGCCCACCACTGCTGGCACATAAAGCCAGCTATGAAGGTATGATAGCAGCAGAGGTGATAGCCGGCAAAGATGTTGTTAACGATGCCCGCGCCATGCCCATGATAGTCTATACAGAGCCTGAGATAGCCGCCTGTGGATTAAACGAGACAGAGGCTGAAAAACAGGGAATAGCATACAAAACAGCAAAATTTCCCTGGAAAGCATCAGGCAGGGCTATGTCGATGGGAGAAGATCACGGGTTCACTAAGTTACTCATTGACCCTGAAACAGAGATCATACTGGGGGCAGGGATAACAGGTAAAAATGCCGGTGATCTGATACCTGAGATTGCACTGGCAATAGAGATGGGCGCCACGGCAAAAGACCTGGCGCTGACCATACACCCCCACCCCACCTTATCCGAGACACTGATGGAAGCAGCCGAACTGTATTACGGCAATCCGGTACATATTTTTAAGAAGAAAAGAAAAAAGACATGAGAACAGTAATAATAAGTGATATCAAAGGCAAAGAAGAGAGTGTAATACCTTACGGGCTTAACATAGCCAAACTCCTTGAATCTGAGGCAGATGTGGTGCATATTATTGACCCTCGCATACAGCAGGGTGTGTCCAGTTCCTATGCCGACTCCCAGACAATAACCCCGGGCGATAAGCTGGATCATGAAGAAATAATTAAAAGGGAGATGCATAATGCTGATAAAGAGCTGGATGAGATACTGATAAGGGAAGTGTCCAGGCTCAACTACCCCCTTAAAGCAAATAAGGTAGTCGAGGAAGATACCATCATCAGGAAAATAAAAGAACTGGAAAGAGATATAAAAGACCTGGTGTTAATAGTTAACTCAGAACCTGACAGCTATATATTCAACACCCTGCATGAGGCCGTCAGTATCATCTCAAAAATAAATGCTGCAACCTTCTTTGTGCCACCCGGCTATGAATATAAAGATTTCAGCAATGTACTCATCGTTCCTCACAACAAGACCCAGGACATAAAGAAGTATGCCCGCCTGCTTGAGGCAATCTTCAAAAGCGAGCCCCTGGTCACGGCAGTCGACATAATAAATGATAAAAAGAAATATAAGCAGGAAAAGGAGATAATAGAAAACCGGATGAAGAATGTAAGCCTGGTGTCATCCGGACCTGAAATAGAAACAATGATCTTTACAGGCCATAATTATTTTGACGTCCTTGAGGAACAGATCAAGGATATCAGGCCCGACCTTATCATCAGCTTTAATGAAGACAGGGGGTATTTTAATTTCAGAAGTCCCCACAACTCAGACCTCAAGCATATAAACTGCATTGCAGGATGCATACCTGTACTTTTCCTGAGCTGATCCCCGTTCACGGCACACTGACCACCCGATCGGGCCATGCTGACCCTGTTCAGTACTATCCCCGGCTGATAAAATTTTATTCGTCATTACTGATCAGGGCAATCAGTATGTTATCTTTTTCAGGAATGATTTTCTCTTCTGGAGTAAAAGGAATTAATCTCCGGTCTTTTGAAATAAGGAACAAGGGAATGCTGCTTTCCCCGTGTTTCTTTTTAAAATCCTCGAAGCTGAATTTATATGTCAGCCTTGTTGATTTTAAGCTTGCTCCTTCCTGTATCCTTTTAGTTATATAATCATAGCTAATATCTTTCCCGAAAAGGGACCTGCCTCTTAAATGCTGAGGTGAAAATTCTCTTTCATCTGCTTTGATCTTAGGCGGTAGCTGGTAAAGGTCTTCCTTATCAAATATCTCCGAGAAATGTAGCACTCCCATTGAATTAACTTCATCATTGGATGTCAGGGCCAGCAGTTTTCCCACACCCTCAAGGTCAACCTTATCTGTTACCTTTTCAGAGATAATACTTTCATTATA
>JBKHBA010000133.1:0-7147 GCA_046542595.1 Bacteroidales bacterium
TTGACAGCAATACCGATAAGCTTGTTGACTCCATAGAGGTGCTTATACAGCCACGCTCCATGGTTATCGACCGCTACAGCAAGATATGGGTCCTCAGCGACGGCGGCTATGAGGGGAGTCCCTATGGCTGCGAGGCACCCGGACTGATAAGGATAGATGCCGAACTGAGGACTGTGGAAAAGGTATGGCGCTTTGAGACCGGTGATAATCCGGCTTCACTGGCGCTTAATGGCAGTCGCGACACCCTCTTTTATATCAACCGTCATGTTTACAGAATGCCGGTGCACAAGGCAGGGTCGGAGCCTGAGCTGTTTATTGAGAATCCAGGCACCGGATCAGCTGCCGGCGGCTTCTATGCCCTGGGTATAGATCCGGGCAGCTCGGAGGTATATATTGCCGATGCCATTGATAATGCGCAACCGGGACGTGTATACCGTTACAGTGCAACAGGAAGTCTGGCCGACAGCTTCAAAACGGGCATCATACCTGGGTCATTCTGTTTCAGCCGGCCCGCCACTCCTGCTGAAGAATGATGACAGGCATAAACAATCATCATATATTAAACAGCCCTTCGGCAGAGAGATAGCGTTCGCCGGTATCATAGGCAAAGGTGAGTACCCTCCTGCCACTGACAAGATCCTTTTCCCCGGCTATGGCAGCCAGCGAGGCACCCGTGGATATACCCACCAGTAAACCTTCCTCTCTTGCAGCCCTCCTGGCAAATTCATATGCCTTATCTTTTGACACCCTGATAACACCATCCAGCAACCTCAGATCGAGGTTAGCCGGTATAAAACCTGCACCTATGCCCTGTATACCATGCGAACCGGGTTCACCGCCGCTGATAACAGGTGAATCATCCGGTTCAACAGCCAGGATCTTTATGTCTGCCCAGTGCTTCTTCAGCTCACGTGCCAGCCCGCTTATATGTCCGCCCGTGCCCACACCTGTAATAATATAATCCAATCCATCAGGAAAATCATCCATTATCTCCCTTGCCGTGGTCCTCATATGCACCCCGGGATTATCCGGGTTCTCAAACTGCATAGGTATCCATCCGCCCAGCTCATCCCTCAGCTCCCGGGCCTTTTCGATAGATCCTTTCATACCTCTCTTCCCGGGAGTCAGCACTATCCTTGCGCCATAAGCCTGCATGAGCTTGCGCCTTTCGGGACTTAAAGAGTCAGGCATCACCAGCACCAGCTTATAGCCTTTTACCGCCGATACCATAGCCAGGCCGATACCCGTATTTCCTGATGTTGGCTCAATAATGGTATCTCCCCCTTTTAATTCGCCCCTCTTCTCTGCCCCTGTTATCATGGCCAGAGCTATACGGTCTTTTATGCTGCCTGCCGGGTTTTGCCTCTCCAGTTTTATCCATATCTCTCTTTCCGCACCAAACAGTTTGTTGACGCGCAGTGAGGGTGTTGATCCTACCAGTTCAAGTATATTTTCTTTTCTCATTTAAAATATTATAATCAGGGTTCAGGCGTTTCCCCGGGACTGTTATCCCTTGTACGCACTTCACTAAGGTTTACTACATATGAATAAGGTTTCACGGAATTTGTGAGCCATACGTTACCCCCGATAACCGAATGATGCCCCACTGTTGTCCTGCCGCCAAGTATTGTTGAACCCGAATATATTATGACATTATCCTCAATGCTGGGGTGTCTTTTGATCCCGGCATCTTTCTTATTGACACTCAGCGCCCCCAGTGTTACTCCCTGGTATATCTTCACCGAGTTACCTATGGTTGCAGTCTCACCAATAACAACACCTGTGCCGTGATCAACACAGAAAGACTCCCCTATCTCAGCTGCCGGATGTATATCTATTCCTGTCCTGGAGTGGGACATCTCCGCCATCATCCTTGGAATGATGGGTACGCCCAGCTTATAAAGTGAATGGGACAAACGGTATACCAGTACAGCATAGAAGCCGGGGTAAGACACCACCACTTCATCAATAGTTGTTGCGGCAGGATCGCCTGCGCATATAGCTTCAGCATCCATTACCAGGCTGTCATGCACCGCCGGCAGGCCGTCAAGAAAATCATCAGCCAGGCCTGCCACATCTGTTTGACCATTATCGTATGAATGCAATACCTTTTCCAGTGATTCTCTTACCTGGTCAATATCTTTTTCCGACTCACGGCACTGCCCGTCCGAGAGCACAGGGAACATCAGTTCAATAAGCTCATTGAGAAGACAGGAGACCATCCACCTGGCGGGCACCGTATTATTGGTGCTCTGCATAAAGGGCTTCCTCTTCTTATATAATTCATTCATTATCCCATGTTTTTACTACTGTAATAAGAACACAGCTTATACAGTATTGTTCTGATTATACCATCTCAAAGGTCCCGGTCGTAGCAAAGGTATTTTTTTTACATATCACCCCTTATCCCTGAGACAAAGGTATTCTTCCCTGCGGATAATATCAATAAATAAAAAGGAAGATGAGCGGCAGTATGATACCTGCTGCCGTCAGCAGGGCACCCCTGCGGGTAATGCCGTTTTTGCCCTTAACAATAAACAGGCCGGTGATGGTGACCAGGACCAGGGAGACACAGAATATATCACTGAACCATTTCCACCATATACCCGGGTTATAATGCAGGAAGTTAAACTGGTATAATACGGGCCTCCTGCTTATCCTCTCCACATAACCTTCACCCGTCTGTGTATCCACCACCGCCTGGCCGCCTGTGAGGAAAACCGTCAGCTTATTGCCCCTGGGGTAATAAGAGGTCTTATAGTTATCCGTTTCGCCCAGCTGTTCGAGCAGCTGCAGTACCTTTTCCTCGTTACCTTCATCCCTGGTAAAAGATATATCAGTGGTGAACAGTCTCTGGTCTATAACGTAATTG
Organism: Bacteroidales bacterium; assembly: GCA_046542595.1. Lineage (GTDB taxonomy): Bacteria > Bacteroidota > Bacteroidia > Bacteroidales > VadinHA17 > UBA9300. The sequence continues at coordinate 2,873 of JBKHBA010000133.1, forward strand.
GGGTTAAAATCGTTCTTATGGTTGAGGGCTATGCCTGATACAGCATAAATGATTGTCATACCTGCTATCAGGTAGCCTATATCCCTGTGTGTTACCCTGTTAACTTTTCTCCACTTCATAATATATAAGAAAAAAGGCCAGGCTGAGCCTGACCTTTGTAAAAATATAAATAATATTTTATTTAAGTGTATGATCTTTATAATTCAGTACCATATCGGCCAGCACGGGCTGTTCAGCAACGGCTTCTTCGGTCTCACAGTCTTCTTCCCCGGCTTCTGCCTCTTCCTTACCCATCTCGGCACCTGTTTCAATTTTTTCCAGTGTGCCGGTAACGGCTATCCCGCTGCCCAGCAGGTCCATCGGGAACTTGGGCACCTCTTCACCTGCAGAAACGAACAGCCTGATATCAGGATCTTCACCCACTATATACATTTTTTTACCACTATGCACACATATATGCACTACCTTGCCTGTAACGGTTATCTCCTTATCAAGGTACTGATCAGGGTTTTCAGTAATACTGGCAAATACCAGTTCTTCTGCATCAGCACCCTGGTCTGTTGACTTCTCTTCCGCTGTATTACCGCATGCAGCAAATATAGCTGCGATAATTACGAGTCCCATTATTCTCTTCATCATGATTCTTCTTGTTTTGGTTTATTTAATCTTTTAGCATTCAATATTTTCGAAAGGCAATAATAAGAATTTTTGCATGAAATGCATAAAAATTAATATGCGATTTATCATAAATACCCCATGTCCCTGAGCAGTGTCCGGTACTTTTCCTTATGCGGCATTGGTGTTGATTCAAACCCGGATAGCAGCTCCTCCAGCTCCTCAACCCTGTTATTGGCATCCAGCAGTTCGGCCAGGCTAAGGTAAACAGAGCCTGTCAGTCCGTGCCTGGAAGACCGCAGCTGCGGCAGCAGCTCACTGAAGATATCCATGGCCCTTTCCGGATCAGCACGGTCGAGGGCATTATAGGCAGCATCTATCTTACTGTTTATCTCTTTATCCAGGGTGAGGCCAAGCACTGACAGGCAGCCGGTGCCGCAGTACTCAATAATATCGAACCATTCTGTTCCACCGGGCAGCCTGTCAAAAACGAGGGTGAAATACACTTTCTCGCCCACTGTGCCAAACTCATACCTTTCCGGGCACAGCGGCAATCCTCTCACTTCTTTAAGCCTTGTCTTTATCCCGTCGCCATATTCAAGGTAGGTATCCTCGTCAATACAGAAATGACCATCCCTTATCTCATTCTGTATGCTCATATCCACCAGTGTCTGTGCTTCCGTTATTTTCACCCTTACCACTTCAGCGGTAGCCGGACTCTTCAAACCATAGTTGGGCTGCACTGCCTCCTGGGCACTGAGGGCCGCGCTTCCGGCAAAAAGGTATGCCAGCAATAATATAGTTTTTGATATATCCATATTTCCAGACCCTTTCTCTTTTTATTTCCTTCTTTTATAAGCTGGTGTTGTCCTCCATGGTTTTAAGCCTTTGCAAATTCCCGGCCAAAAGGCAAAAGACCAGCGCCTGCACGCCGGTCTCCTGTCCTTATTTCTCAATATCTATTTTCTCAGAAGTTAAGATCAACACCTACAGCCACCACCCAGGTGGAGGTGTCATAGGTCTCGGTAACCGGCACCAGTGTACCTGTGCCGCCGACATCATAATCATATGTCTTACTTCCTTCCTCGTACATGGTCATTGAAGCCCCCAGGTTAATATCTATCAGTGGTGTTAGCGATAATTTAAACCCGCCACCCAGGGTGTTGGTATTAAGGCTATACCTCATATCGCTCTGGTACAAATCATTAACACCTGTCTGCGTACCCAGGTATCCTGCGCTTACGCTCAGAGGTCCGAAGAGGCTGTATTCAATACCCAGCGCATATTCAATAAAGTTCTTATCTATCATTTCCACTTCGGTATCCGGCATTCCGTCATAATCATTATTTTTATCCAGGTAGTAATGCACACCGGCAGATACCAGCAGTTTGTTCATTGGCTTAAGTGATGCCCCCACAGACAGCATACCAGGCATATCGGCAACCACCTTGCTGCCGTCCACAAACATGCCTCCGGCATCCTTACCGTCATTGACACTTGTCTCCAGCTCCAGCTTTGTCTTATGCTCGTATTTGACAGCTATATTAAGCATATTGATAGGTGAAATGTTAACACTGATAATAGGTGTTATGCCGCTGCCTTCTTCTGTCACATCAGCTTCCAGGTCAGTCTGCGCATCCAGTTGCGAGGCCACGGCCGTAAGCTCGCCCGATGCACCGGCTGCAATAGTATAGGGGTGCTCTGCCACCGAGCGCAGGTAGTCGCCGGGTGTCCCGTTATAGGGTGAAGGTGGTAACACGTCTGGATTAGGTGCTGCTGTTATATTCACATTATTAACATAGCCTGTATATGTATTTTTAGCCATCACATACCTTGCTCCCAGGGCCACGGATATCATCCTGTTCAGCTCATATGAAAAATTAACCTGTGTACCGTAATAGACTGAGCTGCCTGTAAAAGAGATATCGGCACTGTAAGATTGTACATTGCGGAACATAGGGTCTGTTCCTGTCATTGTCTGTATTCCCTGGTCCAGCGGAGCCAGCTGTCCCTGAAGCAGTGGCACTATGCTGGCCACCATCATCTCGAATGAAGGCAGTCCCTCACTGAATTCGGCACCGCCACCCCCGCCTATGGGGTTGAAGCCTGCAGAAACAGCAAATTTACCCAGCTTAAAAGCTGCATACACGGAAGGGAAGATGGGAGCCGATACAATACCGGTATATTCTACAGGTGTGCCGGACAGGTAGTCATAATTATTTGTTATGGTCTTTGTCTGCCTTATGGTCTGGTTACTCACAGACAGGTGCAGGCCGTTACCCAGCTTGGTGAGGCCGGCAGGGTTATAATAAACGGCATCAACACCGATGGTGGCGTCGCGGCACATCATCCGGGTATAGCTGGCACTCTGGTTTGTATTGGTAACCAGCCCCCCTGCCATCAGTCCCGATACAAGGCCCAGGGCAATAAATGTTAAAAATGTTCTTTTCATGGTTTAGGTTTTAAAAAAGCGATAATCCCGATAAATATAGATAAATTATCATTCAGAGCAAGTTAAAATACGTAAAAGAAAAATACCGGCTCCTGTCTCTTACTTTAAGACTCCTATGCCCTCCACCTGCTGCTCCAGCTCACCGGCCATGGCAATAAACTCATCGGCTGACATATCCTTCAGGTAAACAAGCCCGTGTGTGGCCCTCAGTATGGGCTTGTCACTGTCATAGAAAAAAGCTTTGCCTGTCAGCAGCTGTACCTGTTTAAGCTGCTCAACCCATATTTTCCTTGTCAGGTCACTGAATTTACCCTTATACTCATGGCTCGGAAATGAGGCATTAACCTGGCTCCCGTAGCACTGCTCAAAGGAGCTTTCCAGTACGGCCATGGAGTTAAGGGAGACCGGCACTATGGTATTCACCTCTGCGGGATGAAAGCGGTACCACACATTCCTGTAACCCACCACCCTGAGCCCTGACAGGTCTTTTTCCCTCCCCCACTCCCTGACCGCTGCTGCTATGGCCTGCAGTACCTTGTAATGGGTATCCGGGCCGCTGCCTTCAGGATCCAGCGCAAGGCTTATTATTCCCGGATTGATCCTTTGCAGCTCTTCCAGCACCGGTTCCACATCGCGGTCATATTCAGGCTGCTCGGTAAAGATGTCGCCTTTATAGAATCCAAGTCTCAGGTGGTGTATATTCCTTATGGGCACTCCATAATGGGCCCATACCAGTTCTTCCTCAAACTCACGCACCATTCCTTTGAGCTGCTGTATACGGGGTGGACTTTTACTTCCGGCATAATAGCTCTGCAGGGTCCTTATCACCTCATTGATGGTTTGTATCAACTGCATCTTGTCCCTGAGTCCCCATATCTCTACCAGTCCCCTCACCACCCGGTGTGAGATGCCCCGGCGCATGCCTGCATGATTGCGTTGTGCCGTAGCATTAAGGTAGTGATATATGTCCTTATACCTTTTCATCTTATATCCTCCTTCGAAAAAGTCAGGATAATATATCATCTGTATTTCACCATGCTGCAGCAGCTTTAGGGTGTTGAGCAGTATGCTTTCCATGAACCTGTCAGTAACGGCTGTAAAGCCGGAGGTAAGAACGCTGAAATGTACATCGTTGGAAGCATAGCGTACCTGCCGGGTACATTTGGGCAGTATACCAAGCATTATATCATCGTGGTGGGGACCGGTAT
>JBKHBA010000134.1:0-7122 GCA_046542595.1 Bacteroidales bacterium
TACTATGATCAGGATAATTATGATAAGGCACTGGGATTCTGGCGCCAGGCATTCTTTGAGTGCCCGAAATCATCAAGCAATATGCACCTGCATGGTATAACCATGTTCAAGGATTACTACAAAAAGACAAAGGAAAAGGCTTATATTGACACCATAGAGATAATATATGATGCCAGGATTAAATATTTCAACAGAAAAGCTTATTACCTTGGCCGTAAGGGTCTTGATCTTTTTAACCTGGCCAACGGCGATGTGGAACTTCTGGATATAGCCTATAAAAGCTTTGCAGATGCCATTGATACGGACCCAAAGAATGCAGACCCCACCATCCTCTCGGTCTTTATGGCTACCACCCAGATGCTTTTTGAACGGGATATTATAGATAATGAAGAGGTGATAAATAATTACGGTATGGCTATTGACATCCTTGATCGGAGGATAGCTGCAGTAAACAGGCCTCCTGATGTAAATGCCAAAGAGACAATTGACAAGCTCTTCAAGGCAGGGGGAGCGGCTACCTGCGAGGGACTGATACCCCTGTTCACTCCAAAGGTGGCCGAAAACCCGGATGATGCAGAATTGATGTCTAAAGTGCTTGATCTGCTGGAGGAATCCGGTTGTACCGATTCAGACCTGTATTACACTGCAGCTGAAAACCTGTACCAGATAGAGAAAACAGCTGAATCAGCCTACCACCTGGCAGAAATGAATTATGACAAGATGAATTTCAACAGGGCCGAGGAATATTACCTTGAGGCGATTGACCTTGAGACTGATAAGAAAATGATATCCACTTATTTTGTCAAGCTGGCCTCACTAAGACTCCAGGAAGAAGACTACAGGGCTGCGCGTGACTATGCAAAAAAAGCTATTGAAGCCAATCCTGATAACGGTACGGCATATATGATAGTGGGTAATGTTTACTCCAGTGTAAGCATCTTTGACGATGAGCTGAAGAACCAGATGATTTACTGGGTTGCAGCCGATTATTTCAAAAAAGCCAAAGAGAAAGACCCGGAACTGACAGAAAGGGTTAACGAATACCTCAGTACAGTACGCAAACTGTACCCGAAAAAGGAAGATTGCTTTTTTGTAAGCATCATTGAGGAAGGTACTCCACACACCGTAGGAGGATGGATAAACGAACAGACAACAGTACGTTTCAGAGAAGAAAATTGAAGAAACTAATCAAAATACTGTACAGGTCAGGCATTGCAGCCCTCATAACCGGGGCTGCTTTGTTTTTCTCGTGCCGAGAGAAAATCGATATTATTGACACATCCCTTAAACCGGAACTGCCCACCCAGATAGTTCATGATTTCAAAACTTCATATACAGACTCTGCGATATTACAGCTCGAGATGAAAGCACCATTGATGAAACATTACGGTAATATGGAGGTCCCCTATACCGACTTTGACGAAGGAATTGAAGTATATTTCTATAAAGGGCGCGACAGCCTGACAGGAGAGATAAGGGCTAATTTTGCCAGGTACACCGAAAGCAAGGAACTATGGGAGGTCAGAGATAATGTGATTGCATTAAACAGAAAGGGAGAAAAGCTTGAGACGGAACTTCTCTTCTGGGACGAAGGCAAAGACCTTATATTTACCGATAAATATGTGCGGATAACACAGGAAGATCAGATAATAATGGGTAACGGCCTTGAGTCAGACACCAGGTTTGATAAATGGCAGATAAAAAACGTAACAGCAACCTTATATATTGATGATGAATAAAAAAACTCTTACCATACTGGAGATACTGTGGATTGTTATCGGTATATTATGTATAGCTGCAGCCATACATAATAAGACCAAAGGCCAGGGTGATCGCTTCCTTATACTTATAGGAATGGGCCTGCTTGCATTTATTATGGCCTGGCTGAGGGACAGGCAGCGAAAAAAAAATTAACTTTGCAGGATGAGCCTTACATTACTGGTTATAATTGTATCCATAATACTATCAGCTTTCTTCTCAGGCATGGAAACAGCATTCGTGAGTTCCAGTAAACTGAGGATAGAGATTGATAAACAAACGGGCATCTTTGGGTCAGGTATAATAGCCTGGTTCAGCCGCAAACCGGACCGTTTTATCGTTACCATGCTTATTGGCAATTACCTGGCAATAGTAGTTTTCGGCTTATTTATTAAAGATTCTCTTGACGGGGTTTTCAGCGGACTGATCACAAGCTCCTCCCTGTTACTGCCGGTACAGGTAATTATTGCATCATTGATCATCCTCTCCCTGGCCGAGTTCCTGCCAAATGCATTTTTCAGAAGATCACCCAATTTGTTGCTCAGAATCTTCAGTATACCCGCAGCACTGGTATATATCCTCTTTTACCCTCTTACCATAGTGATCTTAAAATTGTCTGAGCTCCTTACGGGGCTATTCTTCGGCTCCAAACCCGTGGATAAAGACAATAAAAATATCTTCGGCAAAGTGGATCTTGACGACCTGCTCAGTGAAGTGAATGATGAAAGCCAGGATACAGATCTTGAAGAACATGATATCAGGATATTCCAGAAAGCCCTTGACCTGTCAAACATAAAGGTCAGAGCCTGCATGGTGCCGCGTACAGAGATAGCAGCCCTTTCTGCCGACAGCTCCCTTGATGAACTGAAACAGGCCTTTATTGATTCAGGCCATTCAAACATACTTATCTATGAAGAATCGATAGATAAGATTATCGGTCATTTCAGCTTTCGTGATCTTTTCAATTCTCCTGACAACATACGCGATGCACTTCATAAGATGACAATAGTGCCTGAAAGCATGGCTGCCAACAAGCTGCTTAAGCTCTTTGTGGAACAGAACAGGAAGCTGGCCCTTGTGGTGGATGAGTTCGGGGGCACCTCGGGGATAGTGACCATTGAAGATGTGCTTGAAGAGATAGTGGGTGATATAGAGGATGAGCATGACAGCTCAGAGCTTACAGAGAAAAAGACAGGACCTGATGAATACTTATTTTCAGGACGCCTGGAGGTTGACTATATAAACGAAACCTACGGCCTGTCTCTTCCCGTATCTGATGATTACGAGACTCTTGCCGGCCTGGTACTCGACAGGGTGGGGGAAATACCTGAAACCAACACTGCGCTGAAGATGGGAAAATATATAATCAGGGTCGTCAGGGTGTCCGAGACAAGGCTTGAGCTTATCAGCGTAAAACTCAGTCAGGGCCCTGACAATGACAGCCCGTGAGAAAAACTTATTCCGTATAATACTTATAAAACAGGGGTATTGTTTCAATACCCTTAAAGAAATTATAAAGCGGGAAGTTTTCGTTAGGCGAATGGATTGCATCCTCATCAAGACCAAAGCCCAGCAATATGGATTTTATCCCCAGTATGTTTTCAAAGGTAGATATAATGGGTATACTCCCACCACTGCGCACAGGTACAGGCTTCTTGCCAAATGCCTCTTCCATGGCCTTGCTGGCTGCCAGGTATTCCTTACTGTCAATAGGACTTACATAGGCCTGCCCGCCATGCAGGTACTCAACCTTTACCTTCACTCCCCCTGGTGCTATTGACTTAAAATGGTCTTCAAAAAGCTTAGCTATCTTGATGGCATCCTGGTTGGGTACCAGCCTCATTGATATCTTGGCATGAGCTTTCGATGGCAGTATGGTCTTGGCCCCCTTATCCGTAAAGCCTCCCCATATGCCGTTTACATCAAGCGACGGCCTTATGCCAAGCCTTTCATGGGTGGTATATGACTCCTCACCCATAAGTTCATCAACACCAATCAATTCCTTATATACTTTTTCATTATAGGGTCTTTTGCCCATTTCCTCCCTCTCCTTTTCGGAGGCTATAAGAACATCATCATAAAATCCCGGTATGGTAATCTGCTTCTTATCATTGGTAAGGGAGGCTATCATCTCACAGAGTATATTACATGGATTTGCCACCGCTCCGCCATAAAGACCCGAATGAAGGTCCCTGTTCGGTCCGGTAACCTCAACCTCCATATATGCCAGTCCCCTCAGGCCGGTTGTGATTGAAGGTATATCGGGTGCTATCATAGTTGTATCCGAAACCAGTATAACATCTGCTTTAAGCATTTCCCTGTTCTCTGCACAGAACTTCTCAAGGCTCCCTGATCCTATCTCTTCCTCCCCTTCTATCATAAACTTGACATTGCAAGGCAGTATTTCCTTCTTCGCCATATACTCAAAAGCCTTAACATGCATAAACAGCTGACCCTTATCATCGTCCGCACCCCTTGCCCATATCTTATCATTCCTGATAACCGGCTCAAACGGTTCGCTCTCCCAGAGATCGTAAGGCTCTGCAGGCTGCACATCATAATGACCGTAAACGAGCACCGTTGGCAGTGAGCTGTCAATAATCTTTTCACCCACAAGTATGGGATGTCCTTCTGTGGGGTATATTTCAGCCTTATCGGCACCGGCAGTCAGAAGGCTGTTTCTGAGGTACTCGGCAGCCCTCAGCATATCATCCTTATTTTCCTCTTTTGCACTGACAGAAGGTATGCGTATCAGTTCGAACAGTTCTTCAAGGAACCTGTCCCTGTTTTGCTTGATATAATCCTTAATCGTATTCATTTTTAATGTTTAATTACTTAATTAATACAGGACACTAAAGATAGTAAATGCAAAATTCAAATCAAGCTTTATCAGTGTTTATTCCTTCCTATGTCTGCCGCGGCTCTAAGCAGCTCATTATACCATTTACCTCCATATAACCTTATTAACGGATCTTTCAGGAAGCGGTAAACCGGAATATTTTCGTTCTTACCGCGCCGTACGGCCGGGCGGCAGATCTTTATCTCTTCATAATTAACAGCATCAAACTCCCTGTATCTCTTTATTCTGAGAGGGAAAAGGTGGCATGAAATGGGCTTTCTGAAAGATATAACCCTGTCTTCCCACGCTCTCTCGATGGCACAGTGATATATACCGCCATCATATTTTGCATAGGCACATTCGGCTTTGCCTATAAGGGGTGTTACAAGGTCGCCGTCAGAATCAATAACAGACAGGCCTTTATCCTCCACAGCTCTTATCCCTTCCGGCCTCATATAATTTTTTATCACAGGCCATATCTCTTCCAGTGCAGTAGCTTCCTCATCAAGCAGGGGAGCACCGGAGTCGCCCTGCAAACAACAGTAACCCTTGCATTTTTTCAGGTCACAGGCAAATTTCTCTTCAAAAACAGCACTTGATATTATTGCTTTGCCAAGTGATAGCATACTATACAAGGGGTTTACCGGTCATCTCCTCCGGTGTGTCAATACCCATAAGGCTCAATATGGTAGGCGCAACATCAGCCAGTATTCCCTTATCTATCCTCTTATACCTGTCTGACACCAGTATACAGGGAACAGGATTAAGCGAATGAGCGGTGTTCGGACTCCCATCATCATTTACCGCATTATCGGCATTACCATGGTCGGCAATAATGATTACCTCATAGCCATGATCAGTTGCCTCCTGCACCACCTCACCCACACATTCATCCACTGCAGCAATGGCTTTTTTTATTGCCTCATAAACACCGGTATGGCCAACCATATCACCATTGGCAAAATTAAGACATATAAAATCGTGTCTTTCCTTTTTTATCTCTTCAATAAGCGAATCCTTAACCTGGTATGCACTCATTTCAGGCTTCAGGTCATAGGTATCAACATCAGGTGAAGGAATAAGTATCCTGCTTTCATTCCTGAATTTTTCCTCCCGGCCACCTGAAAAGAAAAAGGTAACATGGGCATATTTTTCTGTTTCTGCAATCCTCAGCTGTGTGTTTCCGGCCTTTGCCACTACTTCGCCTATTGTATTCCGTATATCGTCTTTTGGAAACAAAATATGCAGCCCCTTAAATTCGGCATCATAGCGTGTCATAGTACAAAAGTGAAGGGGTATGGTCTTCATGCCATGTTCCGGCATATCTTTCTGGGTCAGCACCTCCGTCAGCTGCCGTGCCCTGTCGTTCCTGAAATTAATAAAAACCACCACATCACCCTCTTCGATAACAGCCAGCGGCTTTCCGTCTTCATCAACATGTACCAGTGGTTTAACAAATTCATCCGTCACGCCATTATCATATGATTCCCCCAGCGCTTCCCCCATATTATCGGTATGCCTTCCTTTGCCTGCAGTGAGCATGTCGTAAGCCAGTTTTATCCTTTCCCATCTATTATCCCGGTCCATGGCATAATACCTGCCTACAAAAGAGGCCAGCTCCACGGCTGTACCATTAATATGATCCATTAATTCCTTAAGATATCCAAGGCCACTTTTGGGATCCGTATCACGACCGTCGCCAAAGGCATGAACAAAGACCTTCCCCAGTCCATAGTTCTGTGTCATATCGCAGAGGGCAAAGAGATGTTTTATATGTGAATGAACGCCACCGTCTGACAGAAGTCCCATCAGGTGAACCTTCTTACCACTCTCACGCGCATACATAAATGCTTCATCAAGCTCTTTGTTTTTAAAAAAATCACCCTCCTTTATGGCCAGGTTTATTTTCACCAGGTCCTGGTAAACCACGCGCCCTGCACCAATATTCAGGTGTCCTACCTCCGAATTACCCATCTGCCCTTCCGGCAGTCCAACATTCTCTCCTGAGGCCATCAATTGTGAAGCGGGGTATTTCTCAGACAGACTATCCATAACAGGTGTAGACACATTTGCAATAACATCCGATTTTGAACCATCACCCATCCCCCATCCGTCGAGGATCATCAGCAGTACTCTCCTATCCATATGTATATATTTAAAGATTAAGCCGGGTCTGTACTTACAAACCCAATAGCCTTAAATTAAAGTTTACAAAGGTAGCAAAAAAAAGTTAAGGGACATGGTCCAGGCACCCTACTGTTGTGTAATAATCAGCTTTTTATATGCAACAGACCGCCCATCCCTGAGCAGTCTGACAATATAGATACCCTCAGGCAGATGGAGATCATCGATTCTCAGTTCGGACAAACCCGCCGGCAGCTTACGCGATAATACCTTATTGCCGGCATAATTGTATATACTCAGTACCGCACGGCTTTCCAGCTCTTCCCTGAAATCAATATGCAGGTAATCAGATGCCGGGTTGGGATATAAAGAAAAAGCATAAGACAGATCCTCATTGACCG
>JBKHBA010000135.1:0-7038 GCA_046542595.1 Bacteroidales bacterium
GTGCCTTAACCACAAGCAGGGATGAGATAAAAAGAGCAAGACAGAGCAAGGCCATTCGCGCCTGCTGCCTTTGTTTTATTTTATTCATAATTAAGCCCGTTTTTTTACAGGAAAAAATAATTGTTTATTTTACACTAATTTACGAAATTTATGGAATATTGAATATATAGCATGATAAATTATTATATCCGGCAATGAATTAACATATTTTAACCTATTGTTCTTCAACTGTTACATATATTAGCATAAACCATAAATAAACCTGAAAAATGAAACCTTACCTGCTGATTATTCTGTTTATTGCACTATTAAGCCCGGGCTGCACCACAGATCAAAACGAAGAGAACATCCTTTCTACTGATAACTGGAAACTGGAATATGATGACAGGGGCATTACCTCTATTATCAATCCGGATGACCCCTATGAAGCAAATGTTATTAACGGCAGGCTTGATGCTGATGTACGCTTCAGGATGAATGAGGGTGTATGGCAGACTGTCTTCAATCACAGGGAGATGGAAGCCGGCAATGATATGGTAAGGTATACCAATTACAAGCCGGGCATGCCCTTCTCCCTGGAGCAGACATTCAGGCTTATGGGCGATGCCCTTGAATGGGATATAGTGATTGAAAACCGTATGTGGTATGAGATTGAAATAGGAGATATCTATATTGATTTCCCCATGAGCTCCAGGCCTGGTTTTGAACAGCTTGATCTTTTTGAGAGGGGTTTTCTCAGGCACCTGTTCATTTCAGGCGACGGTTCATTTCTTTTCTTCACCAGGCGCAGCGGCAGCCCTCCCTATCTTATTGTCACCGTCAAACCCGGTACCGGCCTGGAATATTATGATGATGATACATATTATATCCATTCCGGATATACCGGTGGCAATGAGCAGGGCACATGGAGACAGGACCATACCTTCAGCAGGCTTGATCCCAGGGGGCAGGGACAGGACAGGCTAACATACGGGTTCAGGATGCAATGGGCCTCCAGCTATGCTGAGCTGAGGGATATTATATACGAGAATGAACTGATTGATATAAGGGTTGTTCCGGGGATGTCCCTGCCGGAAGACCTGGAAGCAAAGTTTGCCTTACACACAAAGGCAAAGATCGATTCAATAATTGCTGAGTACCCCGGCCAGACAGACATAAGATATGAAGGTGAAGCCCGGGAGGACTATCATATTTACAGCACCGGCTTTGACCGCCTGGGCGAAAATATGCTTACCGTTTACTTTGATGGTGGGCGCAGAACCTACCTCGAGTTTTTCTCGACCGAGGCTGTTGAAACACTGCTTGAAAAGAGAACATCCTTTATAGTGGATAAACAGCAGCACCTCGACCCCGACCTGTGGTATGACGGACTGTTCTCTATCTGGGATATGAAAGACAGCGTACTGAGGGGCCCTGATAACACTGACGGTGTATTCGAGGGATGGTACGGTTACAGGGTGGCCTCCGATGATCCCATCCTTGGCATACCCGCTTTCCTGGCATCAGTAAATGCCCTGTACCCTGTTGATAAGCAGATTGAGGCGCTTGAACACCATATCGAACATTTTGTATGGGGTGGCCTGCAGAGAACAGACCAGGAAACTTACCCGTATGGTATTCACGGTGTCCCCAACTGGAAGGTGGCACGCGACACCATGCTGAGGGCGAAGATTGAGAACAGGAGGCTCAATATAATAAAGATATGGCGGACCTTTGATTACCCACATATGATAATGCTTTATTACCATATGTTCCAGGTTGCTGACCGTTATCCTGATAAGGTTACTTACCATGATGCCGACGCTTACCTTGAGATGGCCTGGCAGACAGCACGGGCATTTTTTGAGTACCCTTACGATATCTATCCTGTGTATGAGATATACAAATGGGGCAATTATAATGAGATGCTTATACCTTCCCTTATTGCAGTGCTTGAGGACAGGGACAGGCAGGAAGAAGCTGACTGGCTGCGGCAGGAATGGGAGAAAAAAGCCAAGTATTTTATTTATGACGACCCTTACCCCTATGCATCGGAGTTTGCAACGGACCGTACGGCATTCGAGTCATCATACGCACTTGCAAAATACGGTGCAACAACAGATATGCAGCCTGATGAGAATCTATGGTATGACAAGAACGAAGAGACATGGAGGTCTCACCCTGATGTAAGCAGGGAGCATGCCCTTGATTTTATGGAAAGGCAGCTCTATGCCTCGCTGGCAACCAGGGGATGGCTTGAAAGCCAGTACTACCGCCTGGGAAGCGATGTCAGGGATGATGCCCGGCTCAGCTATATGTCGCGTATGGGAGGATGGGCTGTACTGGATTACGGCATCCGCTTTGCCGATGATCCGTTTGAATGGCTCCAGCACGGCTATGCAAGCTACCTTGCCTCTTTCAGCCTGATGAATACAGGCACACCCGAAACTGATTATGGCTACTGGGCACCCGGCAGGATCAATGACGGAGCCCTGGGGCAGGCATTCCAGCCAACAAAGCATGACGGTACCTGGATGGGATACGAAGAGGACCGCGGCCCGTGGAGGTATGACAGCGAACAAAACCTGGGTATGGGTGCCGTAACACGCATGGCCTCAACCATACTGGCAGAAGACCCGTATTTCGGCTGGATTGCTTACGGTGGAAAGCTGGAGATGACAGGTGATAATTTCAGGGTATGGCCGCGCGACGGGGTAAGGATACGCTTCTGGTATATTGATGATGATAAGCGCGTGGGCCTTGAGCTTGACCGGGACGGCTTCAGCAGGGTGAACCCTCTTGTTGTGAGCAGCAAGGGTGAGAGGATAGAATCAGAGGTGGAGAACAGGACCGGCGACAGTCATACTACCCTCCTTACACTTGATACAAAGGATGCCGGCCTGTGGCAGCTAAGTATTGATGGGGAGCATATTGACGGTGAGATCAAAGGCAACAAAAAAGTATTCAGCCTTGATATAAGCGGCACCGTACATAAGCTTGTCATTGAGAAAGCCGGACAGGAGCAGTAAGGGCAGCAGGCTGTCTTATTGATAATTATTGACCGGTTTAGGAATAACAGGAAGCTAAAGCAGCTCTTTCAGAAGTTCATACTTGTCTTCTGAATTACGTTCAAAGCTTTTTCTTTCATATCCTTCCAGGCTGTTTTTATGCCTGTCTATTCTTTCTATAATATCCCTTATTTCATCTTTATCAAGCCTGGAAATTACCTGTTCGGCTATTGCCCTTTTGGTTAAATGGCTTCCTCCATCTGATGAATATATAAAATCGTCGATATATTCCCTGTCCGGTTTGGGGTAAATATCCCTGAGCACCAGGCCCAGCTCCGATGGGGGTACTTCTGATATCTGCCTGGCAAGAGTCATATAATCAACTTCATTATCCTTTTCATATACATTTAAGAAAACAGAGGTGTCAACATTGCTTACCTCGCCTGTCCTTTCGTTAAATACGAATGGCCTGGCGTATTTTTCCTTCAGCCTGTATTCCTTAAGTGTGTCTTCTTCTGTTTTTGCAAAATACAGCCGGTACTCCCAGTCTATTGAAAAAGCGTAATAGACCAGGGAATCGGTATATGCAAGCCTTATACTCTCTGAAGGAAGATCTTCAAAAGCCAATGCCTGGTGTATTTTTTTGCTTTCGGGCTCAAATATGTACAGTCCGGCTTCCGAATAAAGGGTTTTGGATATCCCCCCGTCAGGAAAACGGGCAATGCCTTCCGGTCTTCTGTATGCCTTTTTCGTGATAAAAGAGGCAATCTTACTATGGTCATCATTCCATGTGGCACCATGCATAATTTTATAATCCAGGGAGAGATATTCAGAATAGCATGATGCCATTAACAGTGACAGGCTTATTATAACACTGATTGATATTAACCTTCTGCTTTTCATTTTGCTGCACTCAATTAGTAATAAATGGTATTAATCTCCGGCACAGAATCCTGTATCTTATTTCATTATGCAGAGCATCGGGAAATTCAACCATAAAATAATTAAAAATGATGCATAGTGATTTAAACGATAAATGATTTAAGCCATTCCATTCCTCATTCTGATGCTGATATTAACATCCCTGTCCTGACTTAATTAACTTATCTCATATTTTGGATGAATAATGATTGAAGAACCGTTATCATTAAATACCAGTCTTATGTCAAGTACACAGTTTTCACTCTTTTTTTCCAGAACAGACACACTATACGAACCCCCTCCCATCATTTCCTTGTCCTTATCATAGGTCTTTTCCACCCAGCCCTGATCTTTCAGAATCTTTCTCTGATTATTATACCATTCCGTCAGTTCGTCTTTATTTACTTTATCTTTATCATTAATGCTAAAATGAATAATATGTGTGTCTGTATCTTCAAAATCTTTACTCAGATACACCTGTTTCTCAATTTCTCTGAAAACCATATCTTCCGGTATAGTAATTTGGTATTCAGCAAGTTTTGCCATCATGGCTTCTCTGGTATCAAGAACAGTTTTTTCCGGTATAGCGTCATCTTTTTTGTCCTCATTAGTTGACGATCCGCCACATGAACAAATAATGACTGAAAAAATCATTACTGCTATGACTGTTAAGTTTTTCATAATAAAGTTTTTTTAAATTGTAATATTTATAATTCACTATAAGTGCTGATGCGAGCCTGTGTAAAGACTGATTTAACATTTAAAGATAATCCAAAAGTGTTAAACAGCCTATTTTTTTTGCAGCTTACTTGCTGCCCGATTTTTTTTGATTATTCCGTCACACCCTTCTTCACTCTCAACCCTGGTTTGTGTTTTGACTCTTACTTCCGGTGTGATACGGTGCAGGATATCTTATTGTTACCGCCCCTCATAAACAGAAAATATTGAAGATAAATCCCTGTCAACGAGAATCAGTAAAAAATCATTCCCCCGGCCAGAGGGGCCTGGTTTAAACTTATAAGATTCATTTGCTGAAAACTCACCGATATGCCTTATGCTTCCGCTTCCCGGGTTAAACCAGCAGGCAAGTACTGCATCAGCTTCAAGTCTTGTCATATCAGGCTCAACCGGTCTTCCTGCCGGAGTATAAGCCAGGATAAAATCATTGTCTGCACCAATGGCACTTACAATATATGATTCATCTTCAGGGTTATCATTAAGAATTAATGACTGATCATGATCCATCGACTGCCAGGGCAGGACACTGAATATTTTCCTCATGTAACCCATTTGAAATGAGCCGGGCAGATTTATAGCCTGCTCCCATTCAGTACGGGCATCGATAACCGGCTCCCTGCTGTCATCATACATCTGCCAGATATCATTACACCCGTAAGTATAGCCTGCTGCCCCTGCCAGCATAGTCCAGTAAGCGGAAACCCTTACATCGGCGTCATCCAGCCGGCCATACGATTTGTCTTCCCAGAATCTGTCAGGTATATTTTCATAGCGGGCTTCCCCGTTAATAACGGGCCTGGCCCTGATCAATCCCTTACTTTTTTCGACATATTCATATTCTCTTGCCGTGCGGCTATGACCGCTCTGGAACATATCCACATCCAGCCAGTCTTCATTAAAAAAATCACTTGCTGTTCTCCCACCTGAGGGGTGATAGCTTATTAAATGCAAGGAATCAACCTTTCTTATTCCCCTTGCCATCGCCCTGATAATATCATAATGACTGTCTTTTTCAGGATTACGGTCGCCACCCAGTATCCAGACAATATTATTATGCTGAAGGTATCGTTTTGCCAGCAGGGTCCCGTATGTTTCGGCGTTTCTGGGATTGAAAATTTCCGGGCCTGTACCCCATCTTTTATTGAATTTATCACCCCATGCCGGCAGCAATGCAATATATAGCCCCAGTTCCTCTGCCCTGCCAATAACATAATCCACATGTTCAAAATATTCCTCATTAAGCCTGGCAGGATCATTATCTATCAAAGGCAGGTGGCCGTATGCATTTGGTGTATTCAAACCATCCAGTTCTGCAAGTATCACTGTTTGTATTACCGTAAATCCCTTACTGGCCCTGTCGGCCAGGTAAATATCAGTTTCCTCCCTGGTGAGGCGGTGTATCATCTCCCATGCAGTCCCCCCCAGCCAGAAAAACGGCTCACCTTCACCTGTAACCAGGTACTGTTTATCAGAACTTATTTCCAAGGGAGGCAAAACCTGTCCGTGCGCGGTAACCGACATTACCCCAAGTAAAAATACAATCAGAATTGTTTTCATGTTTTTCATCTTTATTTAGTTATGTCTGGCTGCACCTGTTCCTGCAAGTTAAAGGAATTTGCGACAACCCGCAACTGCCGCATATTCAGCTAATCACATTATGCCGTTTCATTGCTTTGCTTGTTTTTCAAACTCTATCAGCTCAACCGGCGCCCCGTTATGTTCAATCATGGCCACCCTGACCCCCTCCGACGGAGGATTAGGCGGTATCAAGATCTTAAAATTTCTCTTGGAGAGTTCATTGTCCAGGTTATCGACCTCAAAAGCAAGATGCGGCACCGTTTTTACCAGGTTACATACCGGGCTATCATCTTCAAATCTCATCCATTCTACACCAAAAGGGCTTGTTCCAAATCCGGACACATAAAACTTCAAATGAGGCAGGTACTTTTCACCAGGCGTTTTGTTTGTTGTTGGCACTCCCAGGTGATGATATTTCCATCCCCAGCCAGTGACAGCTTCCGGAAGCTCGTTATCTTTTCTGATCTTTTTCATAAAGGGCGGTTTGGTTCAGTGACTTTCGGCAGTATGCGCACTACGTGTTTTCGAAGCTCTTCCGTTTCCGAAAATTTAGTTTATAGGGGCGGCAAAAAAGCGCTGGCAGACAGACAAGCTCTATTGCAATTGTTCCTGGCTGTGTGGGCTGGTTATTCATCTGTCAGTTCTTTTGCTATCATTTCAGCTTGTTTTAATACCGTTTCGGTTGCCAACTTTTGCATATCCGGGGGATATCCATATTGTCTCAATGTTCGCTTTATTATCACTTTTAATTTTGCTCTAACACTTTCTTTTATTGTCCAGTCAATTGAAGCATTTTGTTTTACTCTTTCTGTTA
>JBKHBA010000136.1:0-6953 GCA_046542595.1 Bacteroidales bacterium
TTGAACTTTTTTTTTGAAATTTTGCGGGGTATTATCTGTTTATCAGTCATCATGCCCCCTGTGTTTGGGCCAGTCCCGGGTATTCGTCTTTTTGCTGTCACTGTGAACACTGGTTTTCAGTATGCCCTGTCTGATAGTAAACAGCCTGTAATCGCCTGGACTGTTCTGAAGCTCATCCTTTATCCATTCTATATGTTTTGTTAAAACCGATCTTGCCTTTGCGGGAGTATCTGAGGGGACAATGACCGGGATGAAGTTATTGACCGCCATTTCAATATTATCACCAAAATTACATGATACGATAACATCGACAGATTCTTTTTTGAGCAGCCCGGTAAGCACCTGTCCTTTCTTTGTGCGGTCTTTCATTTCATTCTCTTCTTCATGACGGAAAGGATTGATAAGATCTTTAACATAACTAAAGTCTTTATCAAACCATTCATATATCTTAAAGTTGTGGGCACAACAGAACTGCTTGATATCAAAATTATTGTCTCTGTCGACAGCCATGGCAAAGCGTATGGGGCCGGTGACTTTTTTCCCGGCTTTTATCACAACAAAGCTGCCTTCTCCATGACCGTTACGGGAAGGCTGTGTGCTGTTTACCTTGTCCAGGCTGCCGAACAGTGTCTGCAAGGTTTTTTCAATAACAAAACCTTTTTGCTCCAGTAGTGAATAGATCTCAGGGGGACTGAAAAAGACGGCATCACTGTAAAAAAGACTTTTATCTTTCTGCCTGAGGTATTGTCTGCCAACCTGGCTGTTGCTATCAACAAAGCCGATAATTACCTTTCCCCGGGGTTTGAGTATCCTGCTTATCTCAGCCAGTGCCCTGGCTGGATCATCGACAAAACATATAGTGGTTACCATCAGGGCATAATCGAAGCTCTCATCCTCCCAGGGCAGGTTCTCAGCAACAGCGTCGATAGCTTTTATTCCTTTTTCAGCAGCTTTCCTGCGCATCTCTTCAGAAGGATCACATCCCTCGCTGATACCAAGGGCTAAGGCAAAAATACCGCTGCCCACACCAATTTCAACACCCCTGCCCTTAAGCGGGAGCAGCTTTCGTATTATTTTCAGCTCTGAATAAAAAGCATGTTTATGGTCCGTAAACCATTGTTCATACTGATCGCTGTATCTGTCAAAAGGTTCTGTCTTTGCCATCTCTCCGGATTTTGATGATTAATCGAAAAAAAAGGAGTCAAGATAAAGACATAGATGGACCCGGACCGGCCCAGGAATATCTTAATACAAATTTAATATCTATTTTGATTATACACAACCGGGACCCCGGGGGAAGCATTCCGTTTATTCAGGTCTTTTTAATAAGTTGCCGGTATAATCGTCTCTAAAATTATTTTGTTAGCCATCAACATTTAACACCGAATATTGTTTATAATCAATAAAGCACCATTAACCGAAAAAATGATCATAATGAGGCTTGCTAAATTGCTAACCCTTATCTTCTTTTACCTTTTATCAACTTCATACGGGTTCAGCCTTAATGTACCCGGAGGTAAAAGTTCAGCACCCGTCCTTAAAAATAATTTTAATTTCAGTTCCGTTCCGGGAGGACCTGCAGATGCTGGTGAAGACCAGGATATTTGTGATTTGCTGACTGCTGTCCTGGAAGGCAATGATCCTGCACCGGGAACCGGCGCATGGTCAGTTAGCAGTGGTCCGGGTAATGTAATATTTGATGACCCCAATCAGTACGATACACCGGTGTCAGTTGATCAGCATGGGTCCTATACTTTTACCTGGACTGTTGATGATGGAACAATAACATCTGATGATGTAACAGTTAACTTCTACGAGCAGCCGGTGGCAGATGCCGGCAGCGGGGGTGATGAGTGTGACCTTGATTTTACCCTCAGTGCCACACCCGGCGCTGGCAGCGGTATATGGTCCATGACAGATGGCACCGGAACGGCGACCTTCCTGCCTGATGCCAGTGATCCCAATGCCACAGTGGAGGTAAGTGAGTACGGGACAAAAGAATTTACATGGACAGAGACCAATGGCAGCTGCTCTGATGCAGCTACCGTAACAGTTAACTTTTACCGCTTACCTGAGGCTACCATAAGCGGTAGTGCCGAGGTATGTCAGGGGGAATCGTCACCGGCAATAACCTTTACAGGCAGCTCCGGCATAGCACCATATACATTTACATATACTGTTAATGGTGGTAGTGCACAGACTGTTACTACCGTTTCAGGAGACGATGTTAATGTTCCTGTTTCCACCGTAACACCGGGAAGCTTTATTTATGAACTGCAGAGTGTTAAAGATTCCAGTCCGGCAGAATGTGAACAGGCACAAAGCGGTACGGCAACGGTAAGCGTTAATCCACTGCCGCAGGCCACGATATCGGGAACAGCGAGTATTTGCCAGTTTTCAGGCAGTGCTGATATAACATTTACCGGATCCGGTGGCACTGCCCCATACACCTTCAGCTACACTGTTAACAGCGGTCCGGTGCGTACCGTTACCACCGATTCAGGTAACAGCGTGGATATACCTGTGGCAAGTGATAATACAGGATCTTATACCTACACACTGCTGAGCGTTACTGATGGCAGCAGCACAAGCTGTGAGAGATCTGTATCAGGCAGTGCAACCGTAACAGTACTTCCATTACCTGAAGCTGAGATTACGGGTAGCACAACAGTATGCCAGGACAGTCCTTCACCGGAGATTGTATTTAACGGATCCAATGGTACAGAACCATATACATTCACTTATACTGTAAACGGGGGGCCGCATCAAACAATCAGCACATCGTCCGGCAGCAGTGTTAACCTGGCAGTGCCAACCACCATTCCCGGAACTTATACTTTTGAACTGGTAAATGTGGAGGATGCCGGAACCACTCCCTGCAGTAATCCCGACTCAGGTACTGTCATTATACAAATAGATGAAATGCCTGTGGCTGATGCCGGTCAGGATGCTGATATTTGTGGTCTTTCATATAACCTTTCAGCCACAGCTACTACAGGAACGGGTACCTGGACAATGACATCCGGGACAGGTACGGCAACATTTTTGCCCGGTGCCGGCGATCCTGATGCAACAGTTGAGGTAAGTGAATATGGGACAAAAGAATTTACCTGGACCGTAGTTAACGGTTTGTGTTCCGATATCGCTGTAACAGAGATAACATTCCATGATCAGTCACAGGCCGATGCCGGCACAGGAGGAGTGGAATGTGACCTTGATTTTGAACTCAGTGCAATACCTGAATCAGGAACAGGCTCATGGTCATTATTAAGCGGACCGGGACAGGCAGTTTTTTCACCTTCAGTTAATGATCCTGAAGCAACAGTAACAGTCGATACCACTGGTCTGTATGAATTTCTGTGGACCGAGCAGAACCAGGTATGCCAGTCAGTTGATACCGTGGAGGTGCAGTTTCGCAGCCTGCCTGAGCTGTTTGCCGGCAGGGATACCGTTATCTGTGAGGATGCCTCAGTGCAGCTGGCAGCAGAGGGAAATGGTGAATTCCTGTGGGAACCATCAGCCGGTCTTGATAATGATACGGTCTTTAACCCCGTGGCCGGTCCGGATACAAGCACTGTATACACGGTGAGGCTTACCGATCAGTATGGCTGCACTAACTATGATGATATCAGGGTTGAGGTTTTAAAACAGCCGGTAGCTGATGCCGGTCCGGATAAGACACTGTGGTACACTTTTGAAACAGAATTGAATGCTCAGCTTGCTGAGAGGGAGTCAGGCAGGTGGGAATTGATACGGGGAGCCGGGACGGTTGGTGACACAACAGCAGCCACAACCACCATAACAGGATTGACTATCGGTGAAAACGTACTGTTGTGGACAGTCACGAATGGTGTTTGTCCGGAATCAAGCGATTATCTCAGGATCTATGTAAATGACCTGCTGATACCAAGCCTGATAACACCGAATATGGATGGAAGGAATGATTTCTTTGTACTGAAGGGGATACAGAATCTCGGGCAAACAGAACTGGTAATATTTGACAGATCGGGTGTTAAGGTTTATGAAAATACTGACTATGATAATAGCTGGGATGGAACTGATCAAAAAGGAAATGCTTTGCCTGAGGATACGTATTTTTATGTAATGCGTTCAACAAAAGGTGGTTCACAAAGCGGTTATATTGTAATACGAAGATAATATGAGGAGAATTGTAAATATTTTGATGATATTGTTTATCGGGATGAAGGCTTACGCACAGTTTAACCCTACTGATAACATGTATATTTTAAATCCCATCTTGCTGAACCCTGCTTATGCCGGGTCGGCGGGAGCACTCAGCATGATGAGTATTTACGGACAAAAATGGCTTGGCATTGAAGGTGCACCCCGGGAATTAACATTCAGCATTGATGCGCCGGTAAGTGATAAGAGACTGGGCCTCGGTTTAGTTGTTAAAAGCAACCAGATTGGTGTGGTCAAAGAGAACCAGATGGTATCAAACTATGCATATAAAATATCATCAGCCAAAAGCACCCTTTCTTTTGGCCTGGGTGCCGGTGTTATAATGACCAACACTAATTTCTCAGAACTGGTGGTCAATGATCCCGGTGATGAAAGATACCTGGCTGATGCACAATTATTTGCCGTTCCAAACTTTAGCTTCGGAGTGTATTATGAGAACGAGGCTTTCTTTGCAGGACTGGCCATACCCAGGCTTTTAAACTTTAAATATGATTATACCAATAATAAATATTCACCTGATAATAATTTCAGCAATTATAGCTACCACCTGAATACCGGTGTGAAAATAGGATCCGGAACGGATATAAGTTTCTACCCTTCGGTAATGTTCAGGTATTCATTGATACCGGCAAATGCAAAAATCCAGTATCATCTTAATGCGGGGTTCAGCTTTTATGAAAGGTTCAATCTGGGGATGACCTATCAGGATCAGGGTACAATATCAGGGATGGCCCGGTTTTATGTCAATAAGCAGCTTGGTGTAGCATATATGTATGACTTCCAGGTCAGTAAGCTGGGGACCTACAGTAATGGCTCACATTTTATTATGCTTAGCTATATTTTTAGTTATGAGGTAGATGCTGTCAATCCATTAATATTTTAATGAGCCATATCCTTTTTATTATCTTTACCATGCTTATGAAACTGAAGGTCATATTATACATATTTCTCTTTATAACCGTTCAGCATCACAGCTACGGTCAAATGCCGTCATATGATGTTAGCAGAACATCTTTCAGCTCTGACAGGTACCATGAATTTTCTCCGGTTTTTTTTGATAATGGTATTGTATTCTGCAGCACGCGTGATAATAATACCTTAATAAATTACACACCAAAAGACACTCCCGGCTATATTAATATTTTTTATGTTGATACCACTGAAAAAGTCACATGGCGCCAGGCCCGTTCTTTCTCAAAAAACCTGAACACAAGGCTGAATGAAGGCCCTGTTACATTCAATGAAAACAGGGACACCTTATACTATTCCCGCAACCAGATAGTAGAGGGCAGAATAAGAAACATATCCGAAAAAAGGAACAGGCTTGGCTTATTTACAGCAGTACTGAAAAACGGTTCATGGGAAGAAGTAAATAGTTTCAGGTTTAACAGCGAATGGTATAATATAAGCACACCTCACCTTGCTCCCGGCGGAGACAGGGTATATTTTGCAGCGGATATGCCCGGGGGCTACGGGGGATCAGATCTTTATTACTCAAGTCGGGAGAAAGGATACTGGAGCGAACCGGTTAACCTGGGACCGGTAATCAATACAGAGAGCAATGAGGCTTATCCTTTCACAAATCAAAAGGGGGAACTGTTCTTTTCCTCAGATAACGAAAGGGGCTATGGTGGTAAAGATATTTATTACACCAGAAAGGATGATGATGGATGGCTTGAACCTGTCTTACTTGATAAACCACTGAACTCAGAATATGACGATTTTGGGCTGGTTGCTGATGCAACTTTCAGCCATGGATATTTTTCCACTGACAGGGATGGCAGTATTGATATTTTTAAATTCTCCGTGGTATATCCGCAGATATTTTACACTGACAGGCAAAAGCCTGATAATTATTGCCTCAGCTTTGGGAGTGAAAATAATATCCGCTTTGGTTCTTTTAAGCTCGAATATCAGTGGGATTTTGAAAATGGCGATAAGATAAGGGGTGATAAGGCGGATCATTGCTTTCCCGGTCCCGGAAGCTACAGAGTAACCAAATCTGTGGTTGACAGCAATACGGGAGCGGTGTTCTTTGTGACTGAGGTACTGGAAGCAGAACTGTTGAAATACGAGCAGCCGGTAATATCCGGGGATAGTTCAGTTGTAGTGGATGAAGCTGTATACTTTGATGCCACGGAGTCATACCTGCCTGGCTATGATATCCTTGATTACTCCTGGGATTTTGGTGACGGTGCCAGGGCCAGGGGCCGGGAAGTGAGTCATACCTACGGGGATCCGGGTGAATACAGGATACGGCTTGGTGTTACATTACGGGACCAGGACAGTGGGAAGATATATAAGAGAGGTGTATACAGGATTATTCATGCCAGCTATGAAGCAGTGGATGAGCAAGACAACATCCTGAAGGATGAACAGCATATGGCCTCAGGTACGGAGGGGCAGCATAAGATCAAAAAATTATTTTCTGTCTCTGATGAACTGCAGTCAGGTGCCATAAGCAGGGTGGTGCTGTTTGAATCAGAAACAGCTGTTAACCTTGGTAGTAACAGATACAATGACATCAGAAATTTTACTTATATAAAACAGGTCTATTCAGAGGAGAAAGGTGTCTACCAGTATATTATCGATGAACAGTTAAATATCATGGATACCTACCTGACATTTAAAAAGGCACTGGACCTGGGCTATGCAGACACAAAAGTAATCACTTACCGGCCGGTAAGCCAGGCTGAAAAGACCCTGATTAATTTAAAAAAGATCTTTAGCCTGTCATCGGATGATTTTTT